>JAISMZ010000023.1 GCA_031276475.1 Coriobacteriales bacterium | reverse complement strand
TTGATCGTCTCGCCGCGTTGCGCTCCGTCGCCGATGCGAATGCCGTTGCGCTCCGCAAAGGTGGCTGCCGGTAACACGATGTCGGCGACGGCCATGATCGTCGGCGTTTTAAAGAGATCGACCACCACCACGAAGTCCAGCTCCTTCAGGCCCTCGTAGGTCTCGCGCGGCTGGGCTCCCGCGCAGGCCAGCACATTGCTGGTCTGAATCCAGGCTCCATGCAGCTTGTAGGGCTTCTCGGTATGCAGCGTCTCCGCCCAACAATCCGGATGAAGGATCTGTGGCCCAAAGTTAAAAATGCCGTAGCGATCCGGCCCGATGCGTTTGGCCCATTGCTCCTCGCTGAGGTCGAACCCGCCAACATCGCCCATCAAATAGTTGAGTATCTCCGGCGGCACGATCAGGCCACCGGGCACGTCCAGGTTGCCGGTGATGCAAAACAGCGAGAAGACGGACTGGTTGCAGGGCGTGGCCTCCCGGGTCATGTCGATGGCCAGACCCCACTGCAGGGCAGCATTGTGGCTGTTGGCCAAAAGCCGCGCCGTACGCACGATCTGCTCTTCCTCAAGCCAGGTGATGGGCGCGGCCCACTCGGCCGTGTAGTCTTTAACGCGCTCGGTCAGTTCGTTAAAGCCGTAGCACCATTTCTCAACAAAATCGTGGTCGTAAAGATCCTCGCTGATAATCACGTTGAGCATCGCCAACGCCACAGCGGCGTCGGTCCCAGGGCGAATGCGCAGGTGCTCAACGGCCTTGTTTGACAACCAGGTGACCCGCGGATCGATCATCACGATGTTCATACCCCGCTTCATCATGTCGCAGATCCAGTGCCCATAAAGTCCGTCGGAGTTGGACTTCAGCGGATAGTTGCCCCAGATGAACATCGTCTCGGGCAGGCGGTATGCGGGGTTGTCGTAGCGGTCGGCAAACTGCTGCGCGCAGTCGGCCACCCAAAAGTTTCCGGCCACGGCAAAGCAGCCTACGACGCGCGGCAGGTAGCAGGAAATGCCCGCCAGGGGAAAGGTGTCGTTGGGCGAGCCGAAGGTCTTGCAGAGCCGCACGATATAGGTGGCGATGTCGCGGCCCGTGCCGTGGGCGGTAAAGATCGTCTCCGCACCGTACTTATTGGCTATCTCGGTAAAGTTGCGGTGGATAATCTCGTAGGCCTCGTCCCAGCTGATGCGCTCCCAGATGTCCTTGCCGCGATCCTCGCGCCTGCGCTTCATCGGGTAGAGCAGGCGGTCGGGATGGTGAGTTACCTCTGGCAGTGCCAGACAGCGCATGCAGAGCCTGCCCTGGTTAAACGGGTTTTCGGGGTCGCCTTCGCATTTTACCAGCTTGCCCTCGCTGTCGGTGTAGAGTAAGACGCCACAACCGTCGTGGCAACCCGGCCCCGACCAGGCCACCGAGCGGGTTACGGTAAGATCTCCTTCGCGGTAGCGGATAGGCTTCTCGTGAGGAACCAGGACATATTCCTGGTCTTCTACGCGTACCTCCCTTTGCATGTCCATATATCTCTCCCTTCAAAGAAATGGGTCGGGGAGGCCGGGCTGGCGGCCTCCTCGGTTTTACTTAGTGACTGTCCGGCAATAACGTTGCCGAAAGATTGCCAGTCAGTTTGCCTCAGATCAAGGCAGCAAAAGGGGGCACTACTAGCGGTAATGCCCCCTTTTGCTAACGCAGAGCTGGGGCAAACTGGCTGCAAGATTTGGCAAGGTTATTGTTGGACAGTCACTTAAAGCGGCAACGGCGCGACGAAGGCTGGCCGCAATGCCGCGACGGGCGCTGCCGCGACGGGCGTGACAAGAGCACGCACGGTCGCGACAGCCCGCAGAGCACCGCAACGGTGTCCTTTGTCGTACTCAGCGCACCTTTACAAATAGGGTCGCAACGATACCTATCAGGATCAGCGGCACCAACAAGACGTGAGCGGCCATCTCCCAGGAACCAAAGACCGGGTTAAGCCAGCCCAGGGCCAGACCACCGATGAAGGAACCGACGCCGGCCCCAAAACCCAACATCGCCATGCCGTAGCCCTGGTCCTCCTTGTTGGGGATCAGCTCGGGAATAGCAGCCGTCGCGCAGGCGGATACGGCCCCAGGAAACAGGCCGGCTATCAGTACGCCGCCCAAAAGCAGGGGGACGCTTCCGCCAAAATCAAAGATCATCCAGGTACCAACCATCAGAGCAGCAAAGCCAAAGACCATCGGCCACTTGCGCGTACCCAGCCTGTCCGAGACGAATCCGCCCAGCGCGTTGGCAACAATTGCAAGAGCAAGCTGAAGAGCGGCAATCAGGCCGGCGGTCTGCATATCGATGCTCTTGTCTTGCAGATACAGTGGCAGGTAGGTGTTGACGGTGCCGTTGTTGCAAAGGTTGTAGATAACAAAGGCGATACCGATGAAGATAATACTCAGGGACATCGCCCGCTTAAAGCCACCTTTGGCGGCCTCGCGCTCCTCGTCGCTGCGGTTGGCGAGTGCCTCTTTGGTCATATCGGGCGGAACCCGGTAAAACACCAGGAAAAGTACCAGGGCAATTGCTGAGTAGAAGATGGCGACCCACCAGACGACCTGCCAGGAGTTTGTAGCACCAAAGATTATTGGTACAACGGCAGACATCACCGCTCCGCCCGCTGGCATCCAGATGCTCCAGATTCCCGCCGCCAGACCGACGGTCTTGCGCGGGAACCATTGTGTGATCATGGCCGGAGCGATAACTCCGAAAAAGCCCATGCAGAGGCCTTCCAGAAAACGCCCGAAGAGCAACATCGGCATGTTGACGGCAAAGACGCCGATCAGACCACCGGCGATAGCCGCCGAAATAGAGACGATAGTGACGATACGCATACCGAACTTTTTAGCCAGGCCGGCCGCTGGAAAGGAGAGCAGTATTGAGATGAAGGTGAACATCGACATCATCCAACCAAAGTTATCACCCATGTTGAACTGTTCGATGAGCACCGGTGCGATGGTTGGCACCTTAAAGAAATTTACCGGAACCGTAAAGCTGGCCAGAAACACTACGATCAGTATCACCCATGCGTAACCTGGCGTTTTCTCCTCACCCGTCCTTGGCATCGCTGCCACATCTGCTGCCATGTCTTCCTCCAATCAATTGTTTAGCATGACATACTTACCTTCACTTATACTGACAACCGAGACATCCATCCTCGGCTTAAAGCCCTTGCTGATAGCTCCAACTGCCTGCTGCGGCCTGCCGTCAACTCCAAACATCCGCTGCCGGGCGCATTGGCTCGGCCCGTCGTTACTTGGCCCGGATTATGGTCGACGCCACAAAAGCGCAGGCAAAAAGCGGGATGAAGAGGAAAAATCCGATCTCTGCCCATCCCAGATGCACGACCACGATCCCGGCAACTATCGGTCCTATCAGGCCAACGAGGTTCAGGAAAAACGACAGCACGGCATTGCCCATTCCCACCTTGAGGTGGTTCTCGCCGGTAACCTCAGGGATCACCAGGCGTACGCCGGCGGTCACCAGCGGTGCAATGGCTCCAAACACGAACATCAGACCCGCCGCCATCCAGGCCGACGACGCCATAAAGACCAGTGCGCCGGCAACGCCGAGTACCAGACAGCCCACCATCAGCAGCGGTTTGCGCCTGCCCACCCGGTCGGCAATCAGACCGATGATCGGGCCTCCGATGATGCTGACCAACTCAGGTATTGATGAGATTGATGACGCGAGAGCATTTGGAGTCTGCAACTGCGTCTCCAAAAAATAGGGATAGTATGATCCGATTACCGTAGCAACCACAAAGTTAAAGCAGCCAAAGATCAGACCTGCCAGCCAGACATCCCGGTTCTTCAACACCTGCAACAAGCTGCTCAACGAAGGCTGCTCGTCGTCTGTCTCGCCCATGACACTTGCGCCTTGCTCGCTGACGCTCCTGATGGGCATTCTGAAGAACAGCGCGTAGAGAATGAAGGCGACACCGGAGATGATCGCTCCCATGACCCATACCGACTGCCAGCCAAAGGCGGCCGTAAGATGCGGTGCGGTGTTGAGCATGATGAACGAGCCGGCTGGCATACAGATGCTCCAAACGCCAAAGGCAACGCCTTGACGCTGATAGGGAAACCATGCCACTATCGCCGCGGGAGCAGCCACAAACACCACGCTCTCGCCGATGCCTTCCAGGAAGCGACTGAAAAGCAGCACTGGAAAGGTTTCTGCAAAAATGCCAACTATCGCACCGACGAAACAAAAGCCCACTGAGGCCAGCACTGCCTTTTTTACGCCGATTTTGCTCAAGATCAGCCCGGCGGGCAGGGCCAGCACTACACCGGTGATGGAAAACACCGACATCAGCAGACCGAATTGGTCGATTCCAATTTCGTACCAGGGAATCAGCGTTGAGGCAATTCCGGGCGGCTTGAGATAGTTCATGGCCGCCGACAGACTTGCCAGAAAAACCACCGCGAGGATAACCCAGGCATAGCGCGGCACCGGTACCTGTTGCGGCTGCGTTGTTTTGGCCTGTGTACTCATCTTGGATCTCTCCCGTTATCCACGATTTACCAAGACTGTTCAGTGCTTTGGCAAGGCGGGCGGTCTGGGGCCACCCGGCGCCTTGGGTGCCGCCGGGGTCGCCGGGGTCG
>JAISMZ010000287.1 GCA_031276475.1 Coriobacteriales bacterium | reverse complement strand
ACATCATCACCAGGAAGGCATAGCGCCTGAGCCTCTCCACATAGACTCCGCCTGCCTGCCAGACATCTGCCGCGGCAACAATAGCGCCGGCACAGACGGCCAGGGTGAATAGCGCCGGGGAGGAGGCGGATGCCGAGAGCGAGAAGAACATCAGGCCAAAAACGAGCCCGAAGGCATCAAAGGTCAGGTGAGTCTTCCAATACAGTGGTCGGCGCGCACTGGACTCCTTGCGCAAAACGGGTCGCTCCTGCCGGGGGACGCTCTTTGCGACAACTATCATTACCAATGCCTGCGACAGCAATAAGAGTAAGACCAGAAGCTCGCCAAACGGGTATTCCAGCGTCAGTATCAAAAAGCCGATCAAAGCCGCTATGGCCGTGGCCGCCGCATACAAGATGGCAGTCATGGACGTAACCGTGCGACCCAGAAGGCTGAGCCAGCAGAGAAAGAAATAGGCAGTAAAGGCACTGATCAGGCATCCGACGACAAAGAAAGCCAGCAAAGCACCAGATTTCTCAGAGGCGCCCAGTGGTAATGAGGAAATAAGGAGTAAAGGCACGGTGGCCAGGGCGATAAATACCGCGCAGGCTACGACGATCCTGATGTTTGGGAACAATTCAAAACGGTCGGCCAGCAGACCGGAGACGGCCATGGTCAGTGCAAAGACCGAGAAGAAAACGGCTTCAAAGCAAAGATAGTCAGCGCCGTTATCAACCAGATCCTCCAGTAGCGAAGAAAAACCGAACAGGCACCAAAAACACCAGGCGAGAAATAAGCTGAAGCCAAAAAAAGTCAGTGTTGAGAACAGCAACGCGTCTTCGTGTACTCCCGTACTCGCTTCCGGACCCTCTGTAGACCTCATTCTGTCTCCGATCCCTCTATGACTGCTGGTATGAGAATGCAATTTACGAACATCAAGCTGATGGAAAAATCGCGGTACCACAGCAAAATATCCGTTGATTGGCCGGATATCTGACTGATTGAACAAGGAAGGAAGATAAACGAAGGAGGGACGAGATGTCAAGTAACGATGATGTTGGACCGGGCCGCTTTGAGCAGGGAAGCCCACAGGATCTGCAGGAACACCCCAAGGCCTGGTATTGGGGCGTGCAGGACAAACAGCTCAGCAACGGGCAGGCTTGGATGACCCTGATCGTGCTGTTCGTTTACGGGTTTATGTCGATGTTCGGCTTCATTAAAGTGGCTCCAGTGATGACCGTCATGTGGGACAACTACGGTTTTGATCTGGCAAACGGCGGGCTTATCCAAACCTTTTACACGATGTCAGGAGTGCTTTTGATGTTTCCCGGCACCTGGCTGAGCCGAAAGATCGGCTTGAAGGTCACCGTCGTTATGGCCTGCGGTATCTCACTGCTCGGCGCGGTTGTCGGCATATTCGCCTTTGACCAGTTCACCATGCTGCTTTCGCGGACGATTGAGGGCATCGGTGCCGGGTTTATCATGTTCCTTGGCGCAAATGTGGCGACGCGGATATTTCCTCGGGAAAAACTGGGAATGGCAATGGCTGTTTGGTCGATTTGGGCACCGGCTGGCGTCTTTTTGGCCTTGCTGCTGTCGCCCTACTTCTTCTCCTGGTGGGGTCTGCAATCGCTTTGGGTCGTATCGGCTATCGCCTATCTGATCTGCCTGGCCTGGCTGTTGGTGAGCTTTAAACTTCCCAAGGTTGATGAGAACATCCTTGCCCTGCGGCAAAGCCAGGCCGCCAGTGCGTCCGCCGAGCAGGCCGGCGGGTCCTCTTTTGTCCAAAAGCTAAAAACGCCACGGGTGATGCTGATAAGCTCGCTGGTGATTAGCGCCTCATTTCTGATCTGGGGCTTCATGTTTGGCGGCTGCGTAAACTCCTTTTACCCTACCTATCTAACCGAGGTCAAGGGGCTCGACCTGGCCGGAGCGGGATTTTGGCCTTCGGTGATCAGCCTGCTTACCCTGCCGCTGGGAATCCTCGCCGGCTGGCTTTCCGATAAGACCGGCACGCGAAAATGGTTTGTGACCATCAGTTACCTGCTGATGGCGGTGGTCATGGCAACGGTAGCCTGGCGCGAGGACGCCGATATGACCGCCGTCTATATCTTTGTTGTGATGATGTCCCTGTTCTCAGCCACCATCCCCATGGGCACGCGCTCGGCGATACCGGAGTACACGCCGGATCCCAAGATATCCGACTACTCGCTAACGCTGATGGTGGTGCTGGGAAACCTCGGGCAGGCCATGGGTGTCATCTTTGGTGCCAGCGTCTCTGCCTTTGGTGGTGGCGATCCGGCTCTTGGTTGGCAGGCTGCCGGGCTTTGGCTGCTGGCACCTTGCTGCCTGTTGGCCGGCATTGTGACGATGGTTTTTTGTAAGAACGATTTAATCGGCAAGAAAAGGAGGTTTGAATAGCGAGAGGAGAAAAACAGCGGTTGAGAAGGCAGATGCCCTTCAGCCAATAGAAAGGCAAGTACAAAGGCTACGCTAGAGAGAGGAAGGCATCATGGAGGATAAAGGATACGTTTTAGTACCGCATCAGAAGCCGTTCAGGTACAAGGAAGGCAAGTATACCGTCACCCGTGGCAGTGCCTGGTCGGGACCGGGCTGTCATGACGGCTGCGGCGTATTGCTCTATACCGACGACGAGGGCAAACTGGTACGCATTGCCGGCGACCCAGAAAACCCCTACAACCAAGGCCGCCTGTGTGTGCGTTGCCTGGATCTGAAGGAGCTGGTCTACCACAAGGACCGTCTGACCTACCCGCTTAAGCGCGCCCGGGAAAACCGCGGCAAGGATATCTGGGAACGCATCAGCTGGGAGGAAGCCTACGATCTTATCGAGACCCGGTTTAAGGAGATCAGGGACACCTACGGAGCCGAGTCCATCGGCTTTGCGCAGGGCACCGGACGCGACATTGCGGCCTACATCAGCCGTCTGGCCTGGTCCTTTGGCTCACCCAACTTCATGTCCATCTTCTCTGGTATCGCCTGCTACGCGCCACGCGTGGCCGGATGCTACGCGACCACCGGGGCCTTTTGGGTGGCCGACTGCTCGCAGCAGTTCGCCGATCGCTACGACAATCCGGAGTACAAGGTGCCCGAGGTCGTATTCATCTGGGGCAATTATCCGCTCAAGTCAAACTCCGACGGCTTTTACGGGCATTGGATCATCGACATCATGAAGCGCGGCAGCAAGGTTGTTATGGTCGACCCCAAGGCGACCTGGCTCTCCGCGCGCTCCGTACTCCACCTGCCCGTGCGTCCCGGAACCGACGCGGCTCTGGCGCTGGCGATGCTCAACGTGATTATCACCGAGGATCTCTACGACCACGACTTTGTCGACCGCTGGTGTTATGGTTTTGAGGAGTTCAAGCAACGGGTGCTTGAGTATTCTGTTGAGGAGATGGCGCAAAGCACCTGGGTGTCCCAGGAGAAGATCGTTGCGGCAGCCCGGTTGCTGGCCAAAAGCAAGCCGGCGGCTCTGCAGTGGGGCGTAGCCGTTGACATGACCAAGGAGGCTCTGCCAGCAGGGCAGGCGATCATGGCTCTGTTTCAGATTACGGGGAACTGCGGTGTTCCCGGCGGCATAATCATTCCGCCGGAGATACTCAGCTACGCCGGCGGCTGGGGTCGCGAGCTGATAAGCGACGAGCAAAAAGAGAAGCGCATCGGCCTGGACCGCTATGGCCTGCTGCGACAGGGCTTTCAGCTCGCCCAACCCGATGTCTTTGTAGAGACCCTCGAGACCAAAAAGCCCTATGAGATCCACGGTCTTTGGTTGCAGACCCACAACGTGCTTTCCTGCATGGGTGCCGACCCGCAGACCCTGTATGAGCTGACCCGGAACCTCGATTTCATCGTCTGCGTCGATCTTTTTAAGACTCCGACGATCATGGCGCTTGCCGACGTCGTTTTGCCGGCGGCCACCTTTGCCGAGCGCGATGGCATTCGTATTGGGGACGGAGCGCAACGCGGCGAGGCGATAAACAAGGCGATTCAGGTGGGGGAGTGCAAGTCGGACATGGAGATCAACCTGGAGCTTGGCAAGCGCTTTAACCCTGAGGGTTGGCCCTGGACCAATCTGGCTGATATGTTCTCCTACATGGTTAAACCTACAGGCATGAGCTTTCCGGAGTTACAGGAGAACTCGCCGGCCTACATGCCCTTTGAGTACCGCAGCCACGAGACCGGCAAGCTGCGCGGCGACGGGCAGCTCGGCTTTAACACGCAGACGGGGCGCATTGAGCTCTGGTCGAACTACTACAACGATATCGGGCTCGATCCGCTGCCTTATTTTGAGGAGCCGTCGCCCGGCCCGCTCTCTACACCGGAGTTGCTTGATGAGTTTCCGCTGGTGCTTACCACGGGCGCGCGCAACTGGAGCCTGTTTCATTCCGAGCATCGTCAGATACCGCGACTGCGCGCCCTGCACAAGGATCCCACCGTTCAGATCCACCCCGAGGCTGCCGAGAAATACGGCGTGACCGAAGGCGACTGGGTCTGGATTGAGAATCCGCGTGGCCGCGCCAAGCGCAAGGTGGTAATCTGCGAGTTCTTTGATCCACGAGTCATTGCCTGCGACCATGGCTGGTGGTATCCGGAGGGCGATCCGGAGAAGTTCTACGACGTCTTTGACCTGAACATCAACAATCTTGTTCCCTGGGGACAACAGGGCAAGTGTGGCTTTGGTGCCAATTACAAGACGACACTCTGCAAAATATACAAAGTGGCTGAGGGTGAATAATAAAAGAAAGGATAGGCAATCATGGCTAAATACGGTTTACTCATCGATTACGACTGGTGCACGGGCTGTCACTCCTGCGAGATGGCCTGTAGTGTAGAGCACGATTATCCAACCGGGCAGTCGGGGCTGAAGCTCACCGAGGTTGGTCCCTGGAGGATAGCTGGGGACAACTGGCAGTACGATTACCTGCCCGTGCCCACCAAACAATGCGACCTCTGCGCCGGCCTGCGCAGTGAGGGTAAGACCCCCACCTGCGTGCATCATTGCCAGGCAAAATGCATGTATTTTGGCACTATGGAGGAACTCGTGGGCCTCTTGGACGGCAAGGACAAACAGGCTCTGTTCGCAATCAGATAACCGGAGCTGAGAAGGAGGTATCATGCCAACTACAGTAACAGATTTATCCAACGGCAAGCGCTGGTTCATGTATGTCTGCGTGCTGATTACCTGTATCAGTATGTTCTTCAATATGTTTAAGGCACCCACGCTGTTTCCGGCGTTCATCGAGACGCTGGGCTTTACTCCCGATAACATCGGACTGATGATGTCGATGTTTACCATCATGGGCATCGTCTTGGCCTTTCCCGCTGGGTTCATTGTTAACAAGCTGGGAATCAAACTGACGCTGCTCATTACGACCGGGGCCTTTGTCATCGGTTCGGTCATCGGCACTTTTGCCACTGAGTCCACCCTGATGCTCGGGTCGCGTTTTATTGAGGGCATCGGCTGCGGACTGGGGGTCGTGGTTGCGCCAGCGGCAATCACCGCCATCATTCCGCGTCAGCGCCTTGGTTTTGCAATGGGTGCCTATGGCATCGTCTTTCCGGTAGGCAATGTGGTTGCCATGAATATGACGCCAGCCCTGTATAACGCCTTTGGCTGGCAGGCTGCCTGGTGGGCGGGTGCCGTTGTTGCAGGCTTTGCTTTTATCCTGGTCTTCCTGTTCTTTAAGATACCCGCTGGCGAAAGCGGCATTCATGTTGAACCCGCGCAGTCTGAATCCAAGGTAAAGCTGCGCCCGGATTGGATCGGGATCGCCCTTTGCGCACTGGCTTTTGGGATATGGAACTATATCTGGGGCGGTGGGGCATTCAGCTTCTACCCCACATTCCTGCAGACCGAGATGAATCTGGACGTTGCGCAATCCGGTTTCATAACCGGCATTCCCAGCTTCCTGATGCTCTTCCTGGCACCGCTTTCGGGCTTGGTATCGGATAAACTGAATACCCGCAAGTGGCTGATCGTCTTCAGTTTTGTAGGAACCGCTATCATGTTTGCCATCGCTTTTACGGCCAGTTTGCCGGTGGTCTACGCATTTGTGGTCATCGAGAGCGTCTTTGCCGTCTGCGTTACAACTGGCGTGTACTCGCTGGTGCCTGAACTGGCGCGCAGCCAAAAGGCGCAGTCCTATGGCATATCGCTGGTCACGTTCCTGCAAAATATTGGTATCTTCATGGGCGGCATCAGCTTTGGCCCGCTGGTCAGTGCCTTTGGCTGGAGCGGCGCGTCGCAGTTCTCCTGTGTGCCCATGGCCATCCTGATGGCCATTGCCGCCGCAGTTTTTATCAAGGACGCCCACAAATCGAGAAGAGGAACTGCTGCCAAAGAGGAACCGCAGGCGACGTAAGGCCACCTGATAACGATTTGTGTATCTGTTGGATGTCGGCCAATGTGCAGGGAGGGGCATTTTGGCCGGCATTCAGCCGTCCCTTTTGTCACCCGTCTCAGTTCTTCTTCCGACAAGCCGTCTTTCCGTCCCCGTCTCTGCTACCGTCTGAACGGTAGCGGCCTGTCTGCCTGGCGGCGGAAAAATCGGGTCTCCCCCTTTTTATCGGTGCGAAAAAGCGCTATCCTGTTAAGGGTCATAACACTGCGAGGAAAGGCTCAGCCATGGAGATAACGGTCACGGGGCGCAAGATGACGGTTTCGGACGCCCTGCGCGCCTATGTGCAAGAGAAGATCAGCAATTCGGTAAAGGTCTTCAACATCAGCCCAATGACGGCCGAGGTCGTGTTGCGCAAGGAGCGAAACCCCGCCAATCCCAAGCCCTCTGTGGCCGAGGTGACCCTGTTTACCAAGGGTCATATCATTCGCACCGAGGAGGCCGAGGAGGATATGTACGCGGCCATCGACGTGGCGGCCGCAAAAGTCGAGCGTCAGCTGCGCAAGTACAAGACCAAGGTGTTGGAGAAGCGCGTTGGTGGCAAAAAGCACCGCGAGCCGGCACCGGCCGATCTGGACGGGCTGCTCAAGGCCGAGACGGACAGCTCTGAGGATCTGGATGAGGGCAGGCTGGTTCGCGTTAAGGAGGTCGACCTGGTGGTACTCACCGAGGAGGAGGCCCTGATCCAGATAGACCTGCTCGGGCACGACTTCTTCATGTACAGCGACTCCACCGACGGGCTGACCAACGTCATCTATCGACGCAGGGACGGCGGCTACGGCCTGCTGCGTCCGCGCATTGAGCGGCTGGAAGAGTAAGCGCCTGGACGCCAGCTTCCTGTGGGCGACAGCGACAACGAATTGGGTGCAGACGGCAGATGACCAAGGCTCAGAGAACACCGCAGAAACGCAAAGCCAGCGGCTTGCAACAGCGTCGCTCATTGCGAGCGATGGTCGTCGTTGTGGGCATTCTCGCCTGCCTGGCCTTTGCAGCAGTCACCCTGTATCCGTCGGCCCGCGGTTTTTATCTGAGCACCCGCGTGGTTGATCAGCGCCAGATTGAGTTAAATGCCGTCCAGGCGCGCAATGAGCAGATCGCCAACCAGACGGCCACCCTGCAAACAGCGGAAGGCATTCAGGACCGGGCCCGCGAGCGGCTCGGCATGGCGATGAACGGGGAAGCGGCCGTAAATATCACGGGCCTCAACCTGACCAGTTCCTCAACGGCCCTTCCTGCCGAGATACCGCGAGATCTGATTGTTGCGGAGGCTGACTGGTGGCTGAACTTCCTCGACGCCTTCTTCGCCGTTCCCGAGCCGCAAAAGCCGGTACAGCCCGAGGACCCCTTTCAGAGCGGTTCCTAAGGGAAGCTGGATGATTCGGGCAGCCATCGACCTCGGCACGGTTACCTCACGCCTGCTGGTGGCCGACGTGGGGGCGAGCGCAGGGGCGAGCGGGCTGAAGGAGCTGCGCCGCGAGATCCGCATCACCGATATGGGGGAGGGCCTCGCCGGCAGTGGCGTTATCTCCGTGGCGGCCATCGCGCGCGTTGCTGCCGCACTGCGGGCTTTTCTGGAGGTCATAGCCGCTGTGCGCGCCGAGCAACTCTCGCTCGGCGCCGACTGCTCGCACCTCGCCGCCCGAGCCATTGCCACCTCGGCGCTGCGCGATGCCTTAAATCGCACTGAGGTCGCCGAGGAGCTGGCTGGCGTGGGCGTGGAGATAGAGATAATCAGCGGTCAACGCGAGGCCTGGCTGACCTTTCTTGGCACCTTGAGCGGCTTTGCTCCCGATGGTGCTTCTGTGCTCACCGTGGATGTGGGCGGCGGCTCCACCGAGCTGGTCTACGGGCGGGCGGACTGGCCACCCGTAGCGCTTGCGGCCCATTCCCTGAACATTGGCGCGCGTCGCGTTACCGATCTGTTCTTGCACTCCGACCCGCCTACGGCTACAGAACTCACGCAGGCTCGGACCTGGGTTCAGGAGCAGGTGGTGCCCGTGCTGGAGGCCCTTGAGGCCATCCCCGAGCGCCTCTGCGCCGTGGCCGGCAGCGCCACCAGTGCCATCGCCATCCGCGAGCAGCTTGACCCTTACGATCCGACGCGCGTCCATGGCGCAAAGCTCGCAGCCGACGAGCTGGAGGCTCTGATCACACGCCTGGCCACCCTGCCTCTGAAGCAACGCCAACAGGTCGTGGGCTTAAAGCCAGCGCGAGCCAGGGTAATCGTCGGTGGCCTACTCTGCCTGCACGAAGTCCTGGCCGCCACCACCCTGACAACCCTCACAGTCAGCGAAACCGACATCCTCCAGGGCATTTTACTGGATAGCACCCTCCAAGAGCAACCGCCAACCCAACCGTAGCCCCCCCATCGAGCCACGACCCTCCCAACCCAGCTCCAGCACCTCCCCCAGGCCACAACCCCTCCCCCCTTTTAAAGGCACCCCCATCAGTCGTTGCTGACTATCTTCTCACTCGGCAGGTGCCGATAAAGCGCCTCGGTCAGTTCGGCCATCGAGATTGGCTTGGAGACAAAGCCGTCCATTCCAGCTTCCTTGAACCTTACATCGTTGCCAGCCAGCGCGTTGGCTGTCAGCGCGATGATCGGCACCTGGGCAATCGGCCCGGGCAGCTCGCGAATCAGCCGGGTTGCCTCCACGCAGTCCATCACGGGCATCATATGATCCATCAATACCAGATCGAAGT
>JAISMZ010000285.1 GCA_031276475.1 Coriobacteriales bacterium | reverse complement strand
TTGAAACCGTCCCTTTTGTCAACTCGTAAGGCGGCCTGACAGACGATGAAAATACTGCTCTCGGTTTTTCTACCGGCCACCGGCAACAGCTACGATATTTGGACACCTAAAGATATCATGGTTTATGAAGCCACCGCGCTTATCGCCCAGATTCTTGCCGAGAAGGAGCCGCGTTATTTTCAGCCGACCAACACGATTGCGCTTTACGATGGCGTCAGCGGTAACGAACTGCGCGCCGATGCCTTTGTGGGCGCCCTGGGCCTGCACAACGGTGCCGGCCTGATACTGGTTTGAGGTGGGCGGCAGATGGGACAGATAATCAAACTCAAGGAGCTGGAAGACCGCGATCGCAACCTGGTCTTTTTGCGGATGATTACCAACAAGAAGTTGACGCTTAACTACCAGAAGGCCCAGCTGTTGGCCAAAAACGAGCGCTCCTACTTTGTGCCCTTTAACTTTGACGAGCATAAACAGGGGCGCGGCAACAAGGCCGAGCTATACTATTTTATCAACGAATTATATTCATTGGAAGATTATTTATCCTGGGGTATCAGTGCCCGGCGTCTGAATAATCTGATGGCGCAGATTGTGCGGATGTTCACGCTTTGCGAGGGTCGCGGCTTTTACACCAGCAACATTCTCCTCGACATAAAATACTGTTACGTGTATGCACAAGCTAACCTTTTAAAGTTTGTCTATCTGCCCATCAACGGTTACGCCAGCGAGGACCGCGCCCTGCAGGATTTTTTGCTCGCGCTCACCGAGGCTGCCCAGCCCAAAAATTCCGAGGCGGCCCGCTACCAGGCAAAGCTGCTGGACTTTCTTCGCCGCATGGACGTCTTCTCACTCTTTAAGCTGAAGGGCTTCATCGAGCCGCTGGAAGGTGGCGAGGATGTTTTCAGCGTTGCGGCCGTCACGTCCGGCGAGATGCAAAAGCTCGTTACCAGAGGCGCGAGCAGGCCGCTGCGAGCAAGGCTGGGCTCCGAATATGGTTCGCTGCTGGGCAATGACGGTCGCGACGACAATTACCGCGATTTTGTCCATGAGATTACCGGTGGACAGCCATGATCATAACCCTGATTCGCAACGACCGTCTGTTTACCACCAATCTGCCCAATGAGATTGCCGGCAAGCACTGGCTTTACGACACCGACGCTCAGGGCAATCGCCGCCAGCTGGCCAGCATCGAGGCGGTCAGCGGCAGTTGGATCATCGTGCCCCACGGCCAGGTCAGCCTGATCTCGCTGCAGGGGGGCAAGGTCGCCTCGGCGCCGCTTGAGGTGGGCAAGGGCCTTTATCATCTCAAATTGGCCGAGGAGCCGCTGATCGCTCTGCTCACCGAGGAGCCTCAGCAGCAGGACAAGGTCTTTAGCAAGCTTGGCCTGACCGCCGACGCCGACGTCTCCATCGGTCGCTCAGGCAACAACAGTCTGGTGCTCTCCGGTGAGTATGTGTCATCGCAGCATGCTCTCTTGCGGTACCGCAAGCACCGTTTTTACATCGTAGATCTGAACAGCTCCAATGGCGTCTTTGTTAACAACAGGGCGATTGCCAAACAGAAGGCCATACCGCTCAGGGTGGGCGACGTCGTCTTCATCCTCGGGCTCAAGCTCACCGTGGGCAGCAACTTTTTTGCCTTTAACAACCCCGGTGGGCGCCTCAGTGTGAACACGCAGCAATTCTTTGTGCCCTACCAGCCGCAGCCGCAGCCCACGCATGCGCACGCGCGTTACAACGAGCGTCAGCCGCAGTACTTCTTTCGCAGCCCGCGCATTCGCCGCGACATCAATGAGGCGGCCTTTACCGTTGAGGATCCGCCGGCCCCCGTCGTAGCCGAGGAAGCGCCACTGCTGTTGCGCATTGGTCCGTCCATCGGCATGGCGCTGGCCTCGTGCTTCATGGGCCTTTATATGGTGATGAATATGATGGGCGGCAGTGGCGACATGCTGCGGATGATACCGATGCTGGCAATGATGCTGATGATGGTTGCCGGCGCCGTTGTCTGGCCGAGCCTTAGCGCCCGCCATACCAAGAAGAAAAACGACGAGAAGGAGCGCCTGCGTATTCAGCAGTATGCCAACTATCTTGATAATATACGAAGCAATATTCAACATGAGATAGCCGAACAGAAACAGATACTTCTGCAAAACCGGATCAGTGTTGCCGAATGCTTCTCGCGGGTGGGTTCCCGCGCCCGCAGCATCTATGAGCGCACGCCGGTGCAAAAGGACTTCCTCAGTCTGCGGGTGGGCACGGGCGACATTCCGTTGGCGGCGAGTTTTCGCTGGCCGCAGGACAAGCTCGGCAACCAGGGCGATGTTTTGCGTGGCGAGGTCTTGCGTCTGGCCCGCGAGCCGCAGATACTGCGTGGCGCACCGCTGGCGCTCTCGTTGCTTAACGATCATGTGGCGGGCATCGTCGGTCGGCGGCACGACGCCTACCCCTTTATCCGCGGGCTGCTCGTACAGCTGCTTGCCCTGCACGCTCCTGGCGAGGTTAAGCTGGTGGTGCTTTGCAAAGAGGACGAACGGCGCGAGTGGGAGTTCCTGTTTCGTCTGCCGCACATCTTTGACGACAGTTACAGCATGCGCTATCTGGCCTGCAACCTCGACGAGGCCACCGAGATAACCATGCGTCTGGAGCGCGAGCTGCAAAAGCGGCTTGACGAGCGCGCCGAGGTGGTGGGCGATTACGGCGCCTTCTATGTGCTGCTCTCGCTGGATTCCGAGCTGAGCAAGCGCGTCGATTTTGTCTCGCGGGTCAGCGCCCTGCGCGAGAACAAGGGCTTTGCGATCCTGGCCTACGCACGCGACATTCGCAACCTGCCCAAGGAGTGCACGCGCATCGTAGAGGTGAATACCCTGCATAATAGCGCTGGAACACTGTTCTCGCAAATGTATGATCCGAACGACCATTCCGGTGCCAAACAGCCTTTCATAGCCGACATAGCTGTGGATAAGATTGACGCCAACGTTTTTGCCCGCGCCCTGGCTGCCGTGGAGCTGCCCGCAAGCGACAGCATTAAGGAGATAACCCGCTCGCTCGGTTTTCTCGAGATGTTTGAGGCGGCCAAAGTTGAGCACCTCAACGTGCATACCCGCTGGCACGACAACAATCCCTGCGTCAGCCTGGCAACGCCGGTGGGCGTGGACGCCTCGGGAATGCCCTTCATTCTTAACATCCATGAGGACTACCATGGTCCCCACGGCCTGATAGCCGGCATGACCGGCTCCGGCAAATCGGAGTTCATCATTGCCTGGATATTATCCCTGGCTGTAAATTATCGTCCCGACGAAGTATCATTCGTCCTCATCGACTACAAGGGCGGCGGGCTTGTTGGGGCCTTTTGCAATGACAAGATCCGGCTGCCGCACCTGGCCGGCACCATCACCAACCTGGACGGTGGCGCCATCCAGCGCTCGCTGGTCTCGATAAACTCCGAGCTTAAACGCCGGCAGAACGACTTTAATATCGCCCGTGAGCGAGCTGGCCTGGGCACCATGGACATCTATCGCTATCAGGAGCTCTACCGCTCCGGCATCGTAGAAAAGCCGATACCGCACCTGCTGATAGTCTCCGACGAGTTTGCCGAGCTTAAAGACCAGCAGCCTGAGTTTATGGACGAACTGGTAAAGACCGCGCGCATTGGCCGCTCATTGGGCGTGCATCTCATTTTGGCAACGCAAAAGCCCAGCGGTGTGGTCAACGAGCAGATCTGGAGCAATGCCCGCTTTAAAGTCTGCCTGAAAGTCGCCGATGCCAGCGACTCGCGTGAGATGCTCAAGGTCACCGACGCCGCGGAGCTGGTGGATCCTGGACGATTTTATCTCCTGGTTGGCTACAATGAGTATTTCGCGCTGGGACAAAGCGCCTATGCCGGCACCAACTATATCCCCCGCGACCAGATTGAGAAAGCCAAGGACAGCCAGCTGACCCTCGTCTCCAACACCGGCCGTAGTCTGCTGAGCATCAAACCGCAAAAACGTGGTTCGGTTTCTCACTCTCAGCAACCCGAGTCATTGGCCGTCCTGGAGCATCTGGTGGAGGTCGCCCAGTCCGAGAATCTTCTCGCTCCGGCACT
>JAISMZ010000217.1 GCA_031276475.1 Coriobacteriales bacterium | reverse complement strand
AGAGCGTAATAGATTAGATCGGCCACCGGAATGCCTGCCAGTCCCAGGGAGTAGGGTCTGGTGAAGAGGGCGTACAGCCCGCATTGGAGCAGGGTCAGAGCGGTGCAGATGATCGAGAACAGCGTGGAGCGGCGGATGGAGGAATAGACTTTGAACATGAACTGCTGCACCGAGTAGAAGGGCAGCGCGAAGATCCAGACGCTGAGGATCGAGCCGACGTAGGCAACATCACCGGCGCTGAAGGCCCCCGCCCTGAATAGCTGCATCAGCGGCACACTGAGGACACTCATCAGGCCCGCCATTGGGATGCAGATCAACAAAGTGCCAGAGATACCGTTTTTCAGGTGACGCTTGAAGGCGGTGTCATCACCACGGGCGTAGGCCGCACTCATCTCGGTGAACAGGGCGCGGGTCAGCGAGGCCGCCAGTATGCCGTGCGGCAGCTGAAACCAGGTCCAGGCATAGATCAACGTGGCTACCCCGTCCTCGCCGGTTCGCAGAGCAAAGGCGTTGCGAAAGCTAAAGGAGACCAACATTCCGGCAACGTAGATGATCATGGGGATACCGATCTTAATCGTGTCGCGAAGTGCCGGATCGCGCAGGTCGATGCGCGGCCGGTAGCGAAACCCGATGCGGGCCATCGCCGGTATCTGAACGGCAAATTGGGCGACCACACCCAGCGTTGTGCCCACGGCCAAAACGGTGAGCGCCAGCTGCGGGTCGACGCCCAGGAGCAGCGGATAGATGCAGAAAGAAGCGATTACCAACAGGTTGTTAAACAGCGGCGCCAGCGCAGTGATGAAAAAGACGCGATGGGCGCTGAGGATGCTGGTAAAAACGCCGCCGATGCCGTAAAACAGCATCTGAACGGCAAAGATGCGAAAGAACTGCACCGCATAGTCAAAGACGGCGGCATCAGCCGCTACGGTAAAGGTCTGAGTGGCGATAAGTTCTGGCGCAAAGAGGGTCGCAGCGATGCTCAAGGCACCGAGGATGATGATTGCCAGATTCAGGAGATTTGAGGCGTAGCGGTCACCGCCCGCGCGTCCGAACTTCTCGGTCTGAAGAATATAAAGTGGCACGAAGGCCGCCGCCAACAGACCACCGGCCACCAGCTCGTAGATGATGTTGGGCAAATTGTTGGCAACCTGATACGAAGAAGTGATCAGGGTATTGCCCAGCGCGACAGCCATCGCCCAGGTGCGGATCAGGCCGGTGGCGCGCGAGGTCAGGGTGGCAACAGCCATCAAAGCAGTGGAGCGGGCGACCGAGGGCTGCTCGTTGTCTTTGGGGGTTGGTTTGTTGTTCGGCTCGTTGTTCACGCTGGAAGTATAGCATTGCTGCGGCATCATCTGGTAAAATATTCGGTCATGCTCCCAAACAGCCTGAACAGAGTGCATTTCATCGGTGTCGCCGGCTCCGGAATGGCCGGTATCGCTTTGGTTGCCCACAACCGGGGAATCAAGGTCAGCGGCTCCGATCTCAAGCCCTCCAAATATTTAGAAGCTCTGTTGGCAAGCGGTGTCACGGTCAGCTTTGGCCACCACAGTGAGGCGTTGGACGATCCCAGTATCGAGCTGGTTGTTATCTCAACGGCGATACCTGCGGATAACCCCGAGGTCAAAGCGGCCCGCGATCGCAATCTGGAAATCTGGCCACGAGCCAAGATGCTGGCCTGGCTGGCCCGCGAGCATCGACTGCTGGCCGTCACAGGTACCCACGGCAAGACGACCACCTCATCGATGTTGGCCTGTGCCCTTTACGAACTTGGAGCCGACCCGACCTTTTTGGTGGGCGGCGTGGTTCACTCGGTGCAGGCCAGTGCCTACAGCGGCGGGGGTGAGTGCTTCGTCGTTGAGGCCGATGAGTCCGACAGCTCCTTTGTCCACCTCGACCCTTCCCTGGCGATAATCACCAACATCGAGGTCGATCACACCGATCACTTCTCCTGCCTGCGGGAAGTCAGGGAGGCTTTTCGGGCCTTTTTGGCAAAGCTGCGCCCCGAGGGCGTGGCCATCGTCTGTGCTGATGATGTTCAACTGTTGGCGCTGGCCCGCGAACAGGGCCGTCAGGTGATAAGCTACGGGCTGGCCAAAGACGCTGATTACCAACTACTTAAAAACGCTGTGGATGAGAATGCCGCTGCTTTTGGCCGCAACCCTCGCGCTAACGTGCCTGCGGCGGCCGCTGCCCCCAGCGAGCTTGCCCCCGGTGTCAGCACCACCGACCCGCTCCTTTCGCGTTTTGCCGTGCGCACTCCCGACGGTCAGATACTTCAACTCTCCCTGGCTGCTTCACCGGGCAGACATAATATGCTTAATGCAACAGCAGTTTTAGCAGCACTCGATTGGTTGGGCTTCAGGCGTTCCGACAGCGTTTTGGCCTTACGGGCCTTTGCAGGCGTCGGGCGCCGCTTTGAGGTCATTGGGCGTGCGGGTGAAATAACCGTTGTTGATGATTACGCTCACCATCCAACTGAGGTTAATGCGACGCTGCAAGCTGCCCACGATGCAGGCTTCAAGCGTGTTCACGTCTTATTCCAGCCACACCGTTATACGCGCACAGAAGCCTTCATGGAGCAGTTTGCCACAGCTTTTGAGGCGGCGCAGACGCTTTTTTTGATGCCCATCTACACGGCTGGGGAAAGTGCGATTGACGGCGTCAGCAGCGAAGCGCTGGCCCAGGCGATTCAACGCCACCAACCAGAAGCCGTGGTGCAGGTGCTGGGCGAACGAGAGGGTATTCCCGCACGGCTGGCAGCTGTGGCCAGTCCGGGCGATTGTATCATCTGCATGGGTGCAGGCGATGTTACTCAGGAGGCGCCCCGGGTTTTGGCAGAGCTTGTTGCCCGAACCGCCGCCGTAGCCACGCAAGACGGCGAACAGCCCCTTCAACTGACAACATTGCAGCAGGCGCCCTCTGTTGCTGCAGTCGTACAAAGCGTCGGACAGTAGGCACCGATGAGTGCCTTTGATGCCTACTGCGCCCTCCAGGGCATGCTTGAAGGGGCGGCTTATGTAGATGAACCGATGGCTCGACACACCAGTTACCGCATCGGTGGCCCGGCCGATCTGTTTGTGGAGTGCGCCACCGTGCACGATCTTACCGAGACCTTTGCAACGCTCGGCAAATGGGGACTGCCCTGGGTAATAGTCGGCAAGGGCAGCAATCTGCTGGTCAGCGACGCAGGATTCAGGGGAGCGGTGGTCACCCTGGGCCGCCAGTTTAAATCCCTGACTCTTCCCGATGAGCATGCTGAGTCGGGTCGGCTGGTTGCCGGCGGGGGAGTGCTGCTGCCCAATCTCGTTCAGAGCAGTTTTAAGAACGGTCTCTCCGGCTTTGAGTTTGCTGTGGGCATTCCGGGAACTCTCGGCGGTGCCTTGGCGATGAATGCCGGCAGTGCCGAGGAGTGGATAGGGAGCAAAGTTGCCACTCTTACGGTGGTGCGCCCGGGCGAGGGACTGGTACGCTATTATGCGGAGCAACTTGCCTGGGATTATCGCAGCGCCGGGTTACCGGGCGGCGAGGTGATCGTAGAATGTGAGCTTAAGGTAAACCGCGGCAACACCGCGCAGATTCGAGCCCGAATGGAGGGTGTTATGAATCGGCGCAAGAAGACCCAGCCGCTGACCAAGCCCAGTGCAGGAAGCGTGTTTCGCAACCCGCCCAAGGCTCGTGCCGGTCAGCTTATCGAGTCGGTCGGCCTTAAGGGCTATACGGTGGGCGGCGCCCAAGTCTCTGAGCTGCACGCCAATTTCATCATCAATAACGGCTCGGCGACGGCGACGGATGTGGTTGCTATAATCATGGAGATACGACGCAGGGTGAAAGAAGAGCATGGCACAGAACTCCAACCAGAGATCCGGTTCCTCGGCTTTTAGCGGGCGTCCGCGCCGCCGCCGCGCGCTCAGCCCCACAAAGGAAGCGAAGCAATCCGGCGCACGGCAGGCATCGGGGAATACCGCGTCGCGCCCTTCAGCCAGTAGTCGACGCCCCCCAGCCAAAGCACCGAAGAGCGCGAGCGCAACGCCGCCGCTCAAACTGACCAGTCGCCGGGTGTTTGAGGACGCTTCGGCGACGGATACGACTACCGTTGGCGAGCGTCGCCGCGATATTCGACGCGAGCAACGGGTAAAAAAAGGGCGTACCCTCTCCATAAGGCTTTTAATCATTGCGGGGTTGGTGATGCTGCTTGCTGTGGCCGGTGTTATCGCGTACAACTCCGAGTTTTTGGCCATCAGCGAAGTGCGTGTTAACGGCGCCGAACATCTCAGTGCCGATCATCTTAAGGAGGTGGCCGCCGTACCGGTGGGTTCAACATTGCTGCGGGTGGACACCGAGGGGATCAAGGCTCGCCTTGAAGCCGACCCCTGGATCAAACAGGCATCGGTGGAGCGCGAGTTACCTGCTACGCTGATCTTAAACATCAGCGAGCGCCGCGTCTTTGCTCAGGCAGAGATCATCCCCGATGTTACCAACGCTACGATTACTCATTGGCTGATCTCTGAAGATGGTGTCTGGCTGGGCACCTTGGATGGACCGGAGGAGACGCAGGTTTTGGGCAACCTCGACCTCAAAGGCCTGGTGATGATCAAGGATGTTTCCCGGGCGGTACGGCCGCAACTCGGAGCTGAGGTTAAAGACGAAGGTGTCGCTAACGCGCTGGCCATACTCGCGGGCTTCAGCGATGAAATGCGCGGATTGGTAGCGACTATCAGCGCCCCCGATCGCACTCGAACGACCCTGGGGCTGCTGAATAACGTGGGTGTGGCCTTTGGCGCCGCCGAGGATATTCCCGCCAAGGAAAGCGCGATTATCACCCTGCTCAACGCTCATCCAGACACCTTGACCTACATCAATGTGCGGGTTCCTGACCGTGCGACCTACCGCGCGGTGGAGTGAGTGCCATGCTGTTGTCGTGCGCCGGTGACCGCTGCGCCACATACGGACAAGCTGGTGCGCAAAGTACGCAGTGTTTTGGAGTGAACAATGCCTGAGACCCTTTCAACCGATCTTTCCCTCCTGGAGGTTCAGCGCAGACTGGGGCTTTTGGGTTATGATCTTGGTGACGAGGCAAAGACGGGGATCTACGGTGAGCGCACCGCGACGGCTCTGCGTGCCTTTAAGCTGCGCACCCACCTGTCGCAAAGCGATGTCCTTGGTCAGGCCACCTGGGCAGCACTGGTAGACGCCAGTCGAACGCTGGGCGAGCGTCCGCTGTATCTGCACATGCCCTACTTTGTTGGTCACGACGTCTATGTCTTGCAAAGCGCACTTCTGACGATGGGATTTTACTGTAATGTCGATTGGGCCTTCGATCCGCTCACTGAGCGGGCGCTGCGAGAGTTCCAACGCAACCTTGCACTGCGCGACGACGGCATCGCCGATGACGCGACCTTTCAGGCGATCATCCGGCTGCGACACGTCTGGGAAGGTAAGGCCGGCAGCGTTGGAGGGATGCGTCGCCTGAAGCCGGTTCGGGCGGTTGAGGTCTTGGAATCCGTCGCGCTTTGCGTCTTTGGCACCAACGCCACGACTCGCTCGATAGCCGATCGGATTTCAAATCTGGCACAGGCGACGACCCAGGGAGCTCGGGTACTCAGCGCCTCGTCTCTGGGCAAGCCGCCCGATGCCTCAATGGTGTTGGCAGGTTTAAAACTTGTGGAGGAGGACGCTGCCGCCACTGCTACAAGCCGCGTGGCTGACGGCGACGTGTTGGCTGGAGCGGCTGGAGCGGCTGGCGGCGACGTGGCGGCTGGAGCGACTGACGTCGCCCTGTCGGTCGATGCGACTGGCGCCGACGCAGCCGATGGCAAAGTTATGGCTGGCAGCGC
>JAISMZ010000130.1 GCA_031276475.1 Coriobacteriales bacterium | reverse complement strand
CGCAGGCCAAAGCGTTGGAGCTTTGAATCCAAAACATCTGGATTTTATAAGGCTCGCCGGTCTCCAGAGCCGCCAGGATGGTATCGGAATCGGCACAGGAGACGATGTTGGACTCGTTGATGCCCGAGACCGTGGGAATCAGCTTGCGGGCATAGGTGTCCTTGTCGATATAATCGTCACCAAGGCCGTAGCGCTTCTCTATCAGGTAGGCACAGCGATAGAAGTTGTTGCCCCCGGGGTTGTCGATATTAGCCGTGATGGCCATGATGTCGGCGACCGTCTCGGTAACGCCCAATGCGGCGATCTGCTGCTCAAAGGCCAGCCCCCATTGGCAGGCGCAGCTGCTCGATGAGGCGATCAGGCGAGCGGCACCGCGGATCTTCTCCGCCGGTACCTCACAAATCGGCTCGGCCCACTCCGGTGTTTTGTCGGCCACGCGCTCGGCCATCGCCTCAAAGCCGTAGGTCCACAACTCAACGAATTCTTTATCATAGAGCTCCTCGGCGACTATCACCTGCAGCAGTGCCATCGCCAGCACGGCATCGGTGCCGGGGCGAACAGGCAGCCAGTAGTCGGCGCGCGCGCCCCACCAGGTCAGGCGCGGATCGACGCTGATTATCTTGGAGCCCATCTGAACACATTGCACCAGCCAGTGACCCAAAAAACCGTCGGCGTTGGACTTTACCGGCTCGCAACCCCAGACCAGAATAACGCCAGGCGCCTTCCATTCCTCGGCAGCATAACGATTGGCGTGGGCCTGCGAGGCATCAACGATGATCATGTCGCCATATTTTGCAGAGGTGCCAATCATTCGCGGCAGATAGCAGGCAAAGCCGCCAAAGCCAAAGGTCGAAACATTGGGGGTCTCCATGCAGGCCGAGGCGAAGTAGGGCACCTGCCAACCGATGTTGCGACCGGTGCCGTGAACTACGACGATGGTCTCGGAGCCGTAGTCCTTCTTAATCGCCAGAACCTTCTCGGTGATGGTGTCAAGCGCCTCGTCCCAGCTGATGCGCTCCCATTTATCCTCACCGCGCTCTCCCGCCCGCTTGAGCGGATACTTCAGGCGATCGGGATGGTTGGTGGCTTCGGGCATCGCCAGACAACGCATACAGAGCTTGCCGGAGGCGACGGAGTTCAGTGGATCACCCTCGACCTTCTCCAATTTGTTGTCTTTGGTATACAGCAAAACGCCGCAGCCCATATGGCAACCCGGGGGCGACCAGTGCGTGGTGCGCGTGACGGTATACTCTCCCTCCTGCCACTGCCATTCGCCTTGGTGATAGGCTGCCGGATCGAACGCGTTTAGGTACTCGTTATAGTCTGCCATGGTTCTCCCTTCACTTCTTCGCTTGATTCTTCTTGATTATGCTGCCCTTTTTGATTATGCGGCCCTGCGGCGCGCCAGTCATTGCGCGGCAATCCTTATATCGCTGATCGCGCAATGCCCCTGCGACTTAAGGCATTAGACTTCCGGTCTTATGCGGCGCCTCCTTACATGAAGACGATGGTCACGTCCTTGCGCGCAACCTCCTTGCCGGCATCCAGATAGGCCTTGCCGGCGCCGAGCTGCGTGCCTTGGGCGTCATAGTTCATGGTGATGCCCATCAAGGATTTTTTAACCTCAGCTGCGGACTTGCTCTTATCGGCCGGCACGACAAACTCTTTGATGCTGTTATCCGCCAGGAATTGCTCTTTAAGCAACTCCACCGCCTGCGAATACGAAATGGTGGCATTCTCTTCTACGAATGCCTGAAGCTTCTCCTCGCCACGAATCGTCCAGTTCACTTCCATCTCTGTCTCCTTTCCGTAAATCTGCTGCAAACTTTATTCCCACAGGAAGGTCGGCTTTTCGGAATAAGGCTGGTAGTTTTTTGGTAAAGCCTCAACGGGCGGGCCGGAATCCTCGTCCTCATCGCCAGACTCACCCAACTCGTCGCCTTGTGCCGGCGGTGGAGCTAGGATCCGCAGGCTGCCCCGGTACTTCTCCTTCAGCGCGGGGATGTCGTTGGCCTCGGTCTGCGCCTCCCAGATCTGCATACCGATAGCCAAAGCGTCGTCAAGCAGGGGCGTAACATGCCCACAGGAGTGTTGGCCAACGATGCTGCCGCCCGCGCGGACCGCCTGATACATCCGCTCGGTGGCCGGCTTGATAACTTCGCGCCAGAGTTCGGGATTAAAGAAGGTGTTCTGCGCGGTACCCCAGTCGTCGTGAAGGTTGATGATGTCCGGCTTGCCGTAGCGGTGCAGGTACTCGATGACCTCAATCTTGTAATCGGCAATCCGGTTGATCAACTCGGCGTAAAGCTCTGGCTCGCTGATGGCATTAACCAAAGCGTCGTCAAAGGCTGACAGCGTGGTGGTTCGCTCAAAGGGCCCAATGGCCAAGGTGACCACCGAGACCTTGTTCTCGCGGTCCAGGTTCTCGGCCTGCTCGGCAACGTAGTCCCAGTCAAAGCGCTCGACCTTGGGAAACCGCACCTGCTCGCGCCATTTCTCGATGTCGCTGAGAATGGGCTCCTGGCCCTGCGTATAGTGTGACGCCGGCTTGGCCCGGCTCCAGTGCACGCCAAAAACGTCGTAACCTGAATGGAACAGCGGGCGCTCGCAAATCGGGTGCCAGAGTACCTCAAACTCCGGTGCGGCCCCTCCCGTCATCATTACCTTGCCGTCAAAGTCGTAGTGCTCGGTCTTGCAACTCAGGTAGTCCAGGAATTGCTGTCTACTCATCTGTGCTCCTTCCTTCTTGGCTTTGTGGCTTATTGGTTCGTTGCTTCTTGGCACGGGCCACTGTCGCTGACCATGCCGCTGTCTAAGATACTGCGAAGCGACCCGCCAGTCGTAAGGCCAGAAGTCCTATCTTTGCGATTCTGCACAAGATGGCACGTTGTTGGGGATAAACCGGACTACTGACTTTGCTAGGATTTGGTTTTGGAGAAGATGAACACAGGACAACCACCAATAAAGAACCATCGCTGGGCACGCCTGCTCTATGGCGCGCTGATTATGGTTGCCGTAGGTTATGTTTACAGTTGGTCGATCTTTGCCACGCCGTTTGAGGAGGAATTTGGCTGGGACGCCCCGACCCTCTCGCTGAACTTCTCCGTGCTGATGTTCAGCTTCTGCTTTGGCGGCCTGCTCGGCGCCCAGTTAACCGAGCGATTCTCGGCGCGCTTAGCCCTCCTCTGCGCCGCCGCGATGACCGCGGCAGGCTTTTTTGGCGCGCTGCTGGTCACCGCAAACAGCCCCTGGCTTCTCTATTTAACCTTCTCGCTTTTCAGCGGACTTGCCGCCGGCCAGTGCTACACCGTGGTGATGGCGGCGCTGATACCCTGGTTTCAAGATCACATCGGGCTGGCTTCGGGCATCTTGTTGATGGCCTACAGCTGTGCGACGATGCTGCACGGAGTGGCCGCCGCCGTTCTCTTTGCCCGGTTTGGCTGGCGAACGACCTTTGTTACCTATGCGTTGGTGATAACGACGGTGCTGTTGGCAGGAATGCTTCTGGTGCGCAAACCACGCCCCGGCGAGCTGCAAGAAAAAAGCTTTGGAGAAGGAGCGGCGGAGGCGGCAGGCTTAAAACCGGCGCGGGAACAGGGCGTGTCACAAAAGCCGGAAGCGATGCAGGGACAGCAGCGACAACGGGAGCCGCGGCCCGCAGTGCCAACCCGCGAGCTGGAGCTGACGCGGGAGCGAAAGCCTGTGGCGTCGGCCCGCGACTTCTCCACAACGCAGATGCTCAAGACCCCACTCTTCTACGTTTACGCGCTGTGGATGTTGTTGGTCAGCAGTATGGGGCTGGCACTGACCGGCCACATCAACCAACTGGCACTGTCCCTGGGCGCGGCAGTCGCGCTCGCCGTTGGCTTTGTCAGTCTCTACTCGGTAAGCAACGCTTTGGGGCGCGTCGTCATGGGCGTGGTGTTTGACCGCTTCGGCGTCTTTGTGGCGATGCTCGCCGACGCACTGCTGGTCACTGCGGGCGCCGTGCTGACCTTGCTTTCTGTGCACCTGAGTTCAATCGGCCTTCTGGCCGCAGCCGTCATCCTCTATAGCGTTGGCATGTCCGCCACGCCGGTCTGCGGCTCGGGCTCGATGGCGGTTTTCTTCGGGCCGACCCATTATGGCACCAACCTGGCCGTCCTCAACCTGACGCTTGTTCCCGCAGGCTTTATTGGCCCTTCTCTGATGGCTTTCTCGATGATCGGCACCGGCTCATACGCCGACGCCATGACTTTGATGTCGCTGCTGGGCCTGGTATCTGTTGCCCTGGTGGTTATTTTCTGGCTGCTCTCCCAACGCTTTAGCAGAACCTGACGCCTCGCCCCTTGTCAGGCTTCGAGTCCCACCGGGTAAGTTTTTCGCTACTGAATGGTAGGGGCGGTGCTAACAGTCGATTTTTCCTTATCCGTTCCTTTTCAGCTTGCGCAGCACCATTTGAAGCTTTTAGTATGCTCTATCTGCAAAGCGCCCCCTACGCGGATTTATGCGCAATCGGCAAAGACTTTTCGGCGCTCGGCTCCCTTTCCCACTTATACCCGTACACTACTTTTAGCTAAAAACCCGAAGGCAAGCCAAAAAGCGAGGTATATCCCATGCCAGAGATCGTCTATGTACTCTCTAACCCTGCGATGCCTGGGCTGCTGAAGATAGGCAGGACGGACAAGACCCATTGCAGGCATAGCGGCAAGGGGCAGCGTGCTTTTCCTGTAGGCCACGTTTCCCCAACTGCCAGAGACGCTACAGGTCATCCGGGCATGGGGGTTTCAGTACAAGACTCGAGCTCCCTGTAAACGCTATACCTGCAAGCATCGCCTTTAAGCTCTCACTTGAAGGCACTTGTTAGGGGCAGGCCCCTAATACCCCATGGAGTTTCCGGTGAGATGCGAGAGCGAATTGATGATTCTCACCGCGTGGCAATCAAGCAGAAAAGGATGCTCGAGCTGCCAGGAACACAGTTGCATCACTCGCTGTCCCTGGCATCTGGGTTGACAACCTGCCAGTAGCCTTTCTTATCCGAGCCGATTCGTGTTATCGCTCCAGCCGCTTTGAGCCTGCTGATCCGTTTTGTAATGGTACGCCTTGATGTGCTGAGCAGTTGAGCCATTGACTCAGATGTCTGACTGCCGTCAGCGGCTATCAACTCTAAGAGCCGCCGCTCGCCTTCTGAGAACTCTTCTGGGAACCTTACTGAGAACTTTTCTGGGAACTTGGTCTTGGGCTTGCCGGTTACAGGGTCAAGCGCCAGGTCTTTGGGACGGTAGAAAACGACCGTGAAGCCCAGCTTCTCGCGGCGGAAGTCATATTCTACACCGGCCTCCACGCAGGCATCGTTGATGCGCTTGAGCCCTGTGCCGAAGTGCTCGATGTAGCGCGGGTAATACATTACCTGCGCCAGCAGCGGGTTGCGCTGAATCGGTTTTGCCCTGTTGTGGATATAGTCCTCCGGCTCCACGTCGTCCGGGAATGTCCCGGGGTTGTAGATCTCGATCCTGTCCTTGTAGCTGGCGATCTCGTTGTTCTGCCCGCTTTCCGCTATGCGGTGGGCATAGCTGTTCCAAAGCGCCTCCCTGATCGCCTCCACCGGCACCTCGGGCACCTCGTGGCGCTCCATCCCATCGCCAAACTCCGCCCTCCACAGCATTATCTTTTTGACATACGTCTCGCCGGCATCCACGAGCTCTTTTATCGTGCCGGTGGCGTTGCTGATGTCGATGAAGGTGAGCCGCTCGTCTGTGGCAAACGTCGCCATCTGAAGCTCCAGGCCAGAGCGGGTGCCGAACATCACCTTGGCGGCGTTCACTGGCTTACCGCGCACCAACAGCTCAAGCCTTCCGAGTGCATCCTCGACACCTCCGTATTCCCATAAGATACGCTTCTCTGCATTCGCCATCTTGACGTAGTCCATAAGCAGCCGCTCGTCGATCTCGTCTACAGTGATGTCTGATTCTGCGGAATCCCACGGCGATGCAGCTTCCTCCATGTGCTTGAAATACCTTCTCAGCTCGGCAGAAGACATCTCCAGGCTCTCGTCGAACACTCGGATGCAGTATTTGCCGTTGGCCTTGTAAGGCTGCTCGCTGCCCTCAAAAGAAACCTTGATGCACTGCTTGTTACCGATGGCAATCCGTTCGATAACAGGGTATATCTTCGGCTCGATATGGTTGGCGACCTTCCAGCTGATGTCGCGCAGCGTCTTGTCTGCAACATCTTGGCCTTTGACCGTGCCGTCATGGCTGATGCCATAATAGACCTCGCCCGCCCCATGCTTGTTGAGGATGGCGGAATAGTCCTTAAGCGACTCATCAAGCTCGGAAGTCGAGCGCTTGAACTCAAGGGTCTCTGATTCCTGGCCAAATATCAAAACTGATCCGTTCCGTCGGGTTTGCCAGCGCCTATTTTACCCCACCAGAGCAAACTACAAGTCCCCAATATGTAGGAGGTGGTCGATGTCCGATCATGTGCCGGTGTCCGCAGAAGCGCCCGAACCGCAAATCTGTATTACCACGAGAAAGGGAGTGAGCATTCACCACTCCCCTAATCAGTCACTGGCATGTGTCGGATGATCTTTTGTAAGCTAAAGGAACTTCAGTTCCTTTAGCGATACCGATTATGGTAGGGGCGGTGGGACTCGACGCGATTAGCCCTACGGGCAAATCGCCCCTGCTCGCTCGCGTCCGCTCGCTCGCGAGCTCGGCTACAAACGTGCCACTGGCACGTTTGCTTAACGCCTCGCCCCTTGTCAGGCTTCGAGTCCCACCGGGTAAGTTTTCCGCTACTGAATTGGTAGGGGCGGTGGGACTCGAACCCAAAAGCCTTGCGGCGGCAGATAAAAAGACTGCTGCGTATGCCAATTCCGCCACGCCCCCGCATAAGCTGAGGTTTAATAATGCTGGTGGGCCGTCAGGGAATCGAACCCTGGACCTTGGGATTAAAAGTCCCCTGCTCTGCCAACTGAGCTAACGGCCCGTGGTGTTCATGATAGCATAGCCGAGGCGGCGCGGCGACGGGTTCTTCGGCCAACGCAGCCAACACGCGGTAAGGCTACAGCACCGTAGCACGCCGCCTCAGCGCTGCTGATAGTAGCTGACGGCGATCTGCGTGCGGTGCTCCAGCCCGGTTTTCTCCAGAATCGTTGAGATGTGATTGCGCACCGTGCCATGGGCCAGCACCAGGCGCTCGGCGATCTGCTCGTTGCTCAGACCGGCGGCGACAAGGCTGACCACCTCGCGTTCGCGCTCGGTCAGGCGGGCAAAGACCTCGCCGCTGGGCTGATGGACCTGCCCGCGGATGAAATCGAGGATATCCGGGGAGAAGACCGTCCCGCCTGCCGCCACGGTAACGATCGCCGAGTGCAGGCGCGCGACCGGCGAGTTCTTAAGCACGTAGCCGCAGGCACCGGCCTCCAGAGCCTTGATGATCAGCTCGGCCTCGTCAAAGGTGGTCAGCAGCAACGGCGCGGCCAGGCCCTCGGCCAGCAGCGCGGCGCTGAGGCGGATGCCGTCGATGTCAGGCATTCGGATGTCCAGTACGGCAACATCGGGGTGCAGGTCGCGGGCCAGCTTGAGAGCCTGGCGCCCGCCCGTGGCCGTGCCGATAAGCTCGATGTCGGGAAAGGATGAGACGACGGCGGCCAGGCCCTCTAACACGAGCGCGTCGTCGTCGGCAAGCAGTACGCGGATCGTCATCGGTTCTCCTTCTGGTTGAACGGGGCGGTGTGAGTGGCGGGGGCGGCCAGGGTTGCAGCAGCCGGGGCAGGGACGGCAGCGGGAACTGCAACCGGGGCGGCCAAATCGCCAGCTGCAAAAGCCGCTCCCGCCGAGGTAAAGGTCATCCGTGTGGAGAAGCCCTCGGGCCTGCGCTCAAAGAAGCAACGGCCTCCGGCGAGCAGGGTGCGCTCCTCGATGGCCGCAAGTCCAATGCCCTTGGTAATCGGCGCGGCTGGATCGTTGAGGGCAGAGGCATCGAGGGAACGACCGCGGCTGGCAAACTCCACAAAGACCACGCCCGCGCGCCTTGAGATGGTCACGCTCAGGGCGGTGGAATGCGAGTGCCGCAGCAGGTTGGTTAAAGTCTCCCGAAGGTTGTCCTGAACGCAGAGCCAGATCGTCTGCGAGACCTCGTCGAGCATACCGTTTAGCTCCAGCGTGCAATGCAGGCTGGGGTGCTCGCGCTCAAAGCGCTCCAGCTCGGCAGAGATGCCTGCCGGGCCGGCTTGCTCGGCGCTGGCCTGCCCGCGTTCTGCCCGCAGGTCCAAGCGGATGGCGTCGACGCTCGTGCGCAGGTTCTCCGTTGCCCGCGCGACCCGTGACAAGGCGAGCTCGGGGTCGCTTTGCCAGGCCAGCTGTGCCGCCTCCAGCATCAGGATGCTGCCGGTAACGCCGTGACCGATCTTGTCGTGGATCCGCGCCGCAATCCGGTTGCGCTCCGCCGCGCGTCCCTGTTGCTCGATGGCGCCAATCACCTGCCGTTGCTGTTCGATGCGGGTGTTGAGGGCGGCAAGCTGCCCGTTCTTCTCCAAAAGCCGATGCCGCTCCCACGCCAGGCGATGCGTCAGTACGGCAATCGTACTGCCGAGGACCAGGCCGGCAAGCGTCAGCAGCGCCGTTGTTGCCGTGGCCGAAAATACTGCCAACAGCAGCAAACCGACGAGTGCGCAGAGCGCGAGCTGCGGGGCAATGTGGGTATCGAGTGCTTCCGCAAGGGACTCCAGCAAAAGCAGCGTTGCCAGCGGAGCCAAAACGGCGGGCGACCAGGCAAAGAGGGCAACGCAGACAAGCCCGCAGGCCAACCAGGCAAGCGTGCGGGGCGCCCCAAGCAGCTGCATCAACAACCGGGCGGTGAGCAGGCAGGCCAGCAGCAGCGCAAAGGGCACCAGCACCTCGTTGCCGCGCTCGCCCAGACCGCCGGCCAGACAGCCGACGGTCAGAGCCAGTTCCAGTATGAAGTAGGACCAGAAGCGCTCTTTCATAGCTGTTAATGATACTACGTCACCGGGGTACGCGCTGATGAGCCACATGCCGGATGACGCTGCAAGACGTCGCCTTGCTGGGGTCGCTGCGGGCGGCTGCCTCGCAGAGGTCGCTGCGGGCGGCTGCCTCTCAGAGGTCGCTGCGTTATGACACGCCGTGACTGCGGTCGCGACTGGCAAACCTGACGCCGGCAACGAGTGCGCAGAGCAGGGAATAGAGCGTGAGAATGCCGGCCGATACCAACCAGTTGCCTGCGCTGGCAGAGCTGGATGCGGCCGCACTGGCAGCGGTGGAGGCGGCGGCGCCGGGAGCATCGGCCAAAAGGAGGTTCACGGCGTCGCTGAACCAGAAGGTCGGCACGATGTGGGCAATCTGCTGCATGAACTGTGGCGCGTACTCCACGGGAAAGAAGGCACCGCCAAGCAGCGAGAAGATCGTTGAGGCAGCAACGAATATCCACATCAGCGCCTGGCGGCCGCGCACCAAAAGACCGCAGACCAGGGCAAAGCCGATGACAAACAGCTCATAGAGCATGCAAAGTACAAAGGCTGGCCCGAGCGGCAGCCCCTCGCCGCGTCCGCTGACGAGCAGGAAGCCAAAGAAGACCAGCACCATGCTCAGATTGGCGAGAAAACCTGCGGCGCAGGTACCCACCACATAGGAGACGGTATGAACATTGGAGGCGCGCAGACGCTGGTAGGTGCCGTTGCGGCGGTCGTCATAAAGCAGATTGGCCAGAACAAGCGCCAGCAGAAAGCCGATGATCAGATAAAAGCCTAAAACGTTGGTAAAAGACATTCGCGTGGCTCTTTTCTGAGCCAGCTCACTGTCAAAGGCGGTGACGCTCAGGGGCGGACTGAGCTCCTGCACCTCGGCAAGCAGCTGCTCAAAACGCTCGTTGTTGCCGGCGGCTACCTGAGCCAGGATATCGAGCGAGGCGGTGTATTCCTGAAGATAGGAGTCAATCAGGGCGCGGTTTTGATAATCATCCATATAGGTTACCAGAAGCGCACTTCTGTCGCCGGCAACCACGGCAGCACCAAAGCCTTCTGGCAGCTCGATCAGGCCCGAGATATGCTTTTCTACCAGCTCGCTTTCCAGAGTCGCCCGCTCGTCTGTAACCAGCGTGATGTTCAGTCGCTCGCCCAGGTAGCGCTCAAAGTCCACCGATACCGCGCTGTTGTCCTTATTGATGTAGCCGATGCTAAGCTCTCCGGAGAGTCTGGGAGCCAAGTCAGCAAAGAGGGTAAAGAGCAGACAGAACACCAACCCAATGGCCAACGACGAACAGAAAAGCACGGTCAGCCTGCGGGTGGAGTTAGCAAATATCAACCATAGCCTTCTCACCAGGCCACCTCCTTGCGTCTGAAGAGCGCACTGCCAACAACGGCGGAGAGCGTAATCAAGCCCAGGCTGACGAGCAACACGTTGAGCGCCGGCTGTGTATGACCAAAGAGCGTCAGCTCAAAGGCCGCGTTTTGGATGATCCGCGGTGGCATCAGTTCTGTTAAACCGGGCACATATATCTCTTTGGAGAATGACCCAGAGAGGAACAGCAGCACCCACATCACCGGCATGAAAAGCGGCCAGGGGCTAAAGCGGATGAAGATGCCGAGCGCCAAGAAGATGGCCGAGGTGGCAAAGCCGGCGGCAAACAGGGTGGTGAAGAGCAACACATTCAGCTGCCAGGTGGCCGCGTAGTGGGCGCCGAGGAACAGCGTTGAGGCCAGCATCACGATGCCGACCTGCAAGATGTTTACCGGGATGTTGGCCGCCAGGGTCTGAAGGTAGATGGAGACCCGCGAGATCGGGCTGGCGAGCAGGCGGCGCAGCGTGCCGTCTTTGCGGCTTTGATAGATCTGTGAGGCGGCAGAGGTCGCCGAGCCCATCAGGAACATCATAACGATCATCGTGATTGCGTAATAGTCGATCATCGTGCGCGAGACGCCGTAGGTCTGCTCCTCAACTCGGGAGGCGGCAGCGGCGCCTGCGAGCGCCTCCAGGGGGTTGGTCGCGGCGGGCGCGGCGGTGCCTGCCGCCCCAGTGGCAGCAGGCGGCTCAGCAGTGCTGAGCGAAGCCGCTGCTGCTGCTCCCGGAGCCGCCGTGCCCGCCCCCGCAGCCGCAGGCGGAGCCGAAGCCGCCGCCTGCACCACCGTCAGCGTCCCATAGAGCCGGGTCACGCCCTCAAATATCGCCCGCACCGCACGGTTTTGTGCGATGCTGCGGCCCTCGAGGATCTCAACGGCAAAGGGTGAGCGAAACACCACAACGGCACCCAGCTCCTCGGCAGCAAGCTGTTGTCTGGCTGCGCCCAGGTCGTTGCCGCGCGTAAAGCTGATCTGCTCCACATCCACAAACTGGTTGATGATCGCCTCGGCGGTGGTAGTAACGGCTGGGTCGTTGGTATCGATGACGTAGCCGAGTTGAAAATGCACGACGGTCTCATCCGGATTATCCAGATTTGAAAGCATCGTACCGAGGATAAAGACCAGCAGGGTCGGGAACAGCACGATGAAGAACAGGCTGCCCTTGTTGCGCCAGAGCTCCATCTGCTGCTCGATAAAGATACTGAACATGGCGACTCCCTCCCTGGCCTAAGCCTGCCGCAGCTCGCGCCCCGTAAGGGCTAAGAATGTGGTCTCCAGGTCGGGCGCGTCGCTGACGATGGAGTGCAGGATCAGACCCATAGAGACCAGCTCGGCAACGAGCGGCGTAAGGTCTGAGAAGGTGAGGCTGACGTCCATCCGCAGCTGCTCGTGTGCCGGATCATAAACGGCCCTGTGCACATCCGGCAGCCGCCGCAACCGCTCCTCAACCTTACTCTGAAGCTCCGCAGAGCCGATGGATGTGGAGACCACGATGGTCTTGATGTCGGTCACCACCTGCAACAGCTCCTGCTCACTGCCCTGGGCGACGAGCCGGCCGTGGTCGATGATGGCGATGCGGTCGCAGATCTCGGCGACTTCAGGCATGTAATGCGAGGTGTAGATGATCGTCGCGCCGCGCTCGCGCAAAAGCCGGATGGAGTTCATGATCTGCTCGCGGCTCTGAGCGTCCACGCCGACGGTCGGCTCGTCAAGGATGACCACCTGGGGGCGATGCGCGATGCCGCAGGCGATGTTCAGGCGTCGGCGCATGCCGCCACTCATCTTAGCGCTGCGCTTCTTGGCCTGGTCGGCCAGACCGACGAACTCCAGGGCCTCTGCGGTCGCCGTCTTCAGTTCTGCGCCCCGCAGGCCGTAGAGCCCCGCAAAGAAGCGGACGTTCTCCCAGGCGTTGAGGCTGTCAAACAGCGCGATCTCCTGGGGCACCAACCCGAGGATGGCCTTGATCTGCCGGGAGTCGCGCACCAGATCGTAGCCGGCCACCGTGACCTCGCCAGCGTCTTGGGCCAGCAGGGTGGCGATGATGTTTAACGTGGTGGACTTGCCGGCACCATTGGGTCCGAGGAAGCCGTAAATCTCGCCTTTGTAGATGGAGAAGTCGAGATTATCCACCGCCAAAAGATCGCCAAAACGTTTACTCAAACCGCGAACACTGATCATTGTTTCTGTCATGCCCTTCCCTTTCTCACTGTTAGAACTATTTTATGAGCATTGCTGCCGCGGGCCAAGTGTCAGGTGTTTGAATTTCACATGACATTTGTCACTACCATTCGTCTATGATTTACGACCTTTTACCGCCAGACCTTTTAGCTCACGGCCGGCAAATTGTGTGTTTTTTGTGAACGTAAGTTAAAAAGTGCTCGTCACCACACCATCCTCGCCAATACAAAAGTACAATTTACCTTGTCCTGTAACGGATGCATCGCATATATTGCAACACGCAGTCATGGGCAGACAGTCCATGGCGGACGCATGACCAGCTAAAATGTTTTTGGTTTTGTGTCAATTTTGCGTTGATGTAACCGCCACGCTGAATGAGGTGAATCAGATGAAGCGCGTATTTACCGCCTTTACCCTCGAAATCGATGACGTCAACGCCGCAGTAGATGAACTGCTTGCACAGATTGACATCGACGAACTCCTGCCCCATTCCATAGGCTTGGTAAGCTACACGATGGAATTCAGCAGCAGCGAGATTTTGCCGGCGCTGCAGGAGGCACTGCCTTTCGATCTGATTGGCATGACCACCCTGGGTACGGCAACCGACGGCTCCTATGACCTCAATCAGCTGAGCATATTGGTACTGAGCAGCGACGAAATGAGCTTCTCCACCGCTTTGAGCGAACCGATAAACAGCGATGATGAAAGTCTGATGACCAACACCTACCAACAGGCAGTTGAGGCTTTGCCGGCTCAGCCTGCGCTGATGATTGCCTTCGCCCCCCTGCTTTTAGAGATAGTTGGTGGCGACTTTTACGTTGACGGCCTCGCCCGGGCCGGATGCGGCGTGCCGCTGTTTGGTTCGGTGGCTATCGATCCAGAGATCTCCCAGAAGGGCTCTCGGGTTTACTACCGTGGCCAGGAGTACGACGACCGGCTGGCTTTGCTGGTGTTTGCTGGCAATGTCAGCCCTCACTTCAATCTGGTTACGGCCTCGCGGATAAAAATGGCCGATGAGGAAGGTGTGGTCACCAACAGCCACAACAACCTGCTGATCTCCGTTGACAACCAGCCGGCTATCGAATTCATTAAGAAAGACGGTGTCTGCGTCAATGAGGACGGAAGTGTTGACGGTATTTTGCTTTACCCGCTTTTTGTGGACTACAACGACAACACCATCCCCGTCACGCGCTCCATGGCGGCTGTCACACCTGAGGGACACATTGTCGCCGGGGGCAAGATAGAGGCAGGCTCGCATGTCTCCGTTGGCTTTTTGGATGGACACGATGTTGTCAGCAGCGCCCGCGCTCACATCGCTGAGCTGGAACTCGGGCCCGATGACACCCTTTTGCTCTTCTCCTGCATTAACAGATATTTCACTTTAGGGTATGATTACCAAGAAGAGGCCGAGGCTATCCATCAACGTCTGGAAGCCACAGGCACTAAGTTCATGTTGGCCTATGCCGCCGGCGAGTTCTGTCCCGTGCCCAATAAAGATGACGATGGCACGCTGACAAATCGCCTGCACAACAACACGTTGATCGGCTTGGTGATCTGAAGTATGGCAAGGAATGCAGGTTAGTCAACTGAAGACAGAGGATGCTGCCTCAGACACGCAAAGCCTGGCGGAAGAAAACGCGCGCCTGACCGTAGAGGTGCGTAAGCTGACCCGTCAGCTTGAGCGTGAGCGGACGCTGGCCAAACGCAGCCGCGACAACTACAAGGCAAAATACAACTTTACCGAATTTGTTGCCGCCGAACGTGCTCGCTTAGAGCGGCATATGAACCTCTTGCTGCAAAACACCCGCGATTACATGCTTTTCTTTGATGCTGAGGCGCTGGCGATCTTTTGCACCGAGTCCTTCTATCGCGCGCTGGCGCGCTCCGGCCGGGAGATGACGGCGGTCAGAGGTAAACGTTTTGAGGAGATCTTTGCCGACATCCTCCCCGAGTCACTGATTGTGGAATTTAAGGAGTTTTACCAAAACAGCCTCAAGCAGGGGGCGCGAGACAACTACCAGGTGCAGCAGGCGATAGATTTTTCCGGCACCGGTGACGAGCGTGAGTTTCTGATTGAAATAACCCAGATGCATGACGCCGACGGCGCCTTTGCGGGTACCATGGTGTTCTTGATGGACACAACCGAACTCGTTCGCGCCCGCCGCGAAGCCGAAGCCGCCAACGCCGCCAAGAGCGATTTTCTGGCCAATATGTCTCACGAGATACGCACCCCGATGAACGCCATTATCGGCTTGGCCAACATGCTCAGGGCGACACAGCTGACCGAGCAGCAGCAACAACTTCTGCAAAAGATCGAAGCCTCGTCAACAACTCTGCTGTCGCTGATCAACGACATCTTGGACTTCTCCAAAATTGAGGCGGACAAGCTTGAATTAGTGGATGAGTACTACGATTTTCCCCAGATGCTGGAAAACCTGAAATCGATGTTTGAGCTGATGATGCTGCAAAAAGACCTGCGATTCACCTGCGAGTTCAGCCCGGATCTGCCCCGAGTGGTCTTTGGCGATGCCAAGCGCCTGCGCCAGGCGGCGACAAATTTTCTCTCCAATGCCTATAAATACACACCGGCAGGCTCGGTGGACTTCACGGTGGAGCCAAGCGGCGAAGATCAGGTGCGCTTTATCATTAAAGATACCGGCATCGGCATCAAGGAAGAAGATCTTGACAAGCTGTTCAGTAAATTCAGCCAACTGGAGTTGATGAAGAACAAGCATGTTGGCGGCACGGGCCTGGGGCTGGCTATCTCAAAAAGCCTTGTGGAGGAGATGGGCGGCTGCGTTAGCGTAGAAAGCGTCTACGGCGAGGG
>JAISMZ010000126.1 GCA_031276475.1 Coriobacteriales bacterium | reverse complement strand
CGAGTCGGAGGAACGAAAGTAGGGGTTGACGATGTCCAGGTCCACCAGGGTTACCGCGTGACCCGAGGCGCGCAGGTCGAGAGCGATATTCAGGGCGAGGTTGGTCTTGCCGGCGCCGTAGTGGCCGGTGATGATCGTCAGCCAGGGCGGTGCGCTGAATTCAGTAAACATAACCGTCACTCCTCCGCTCCAGAGGTGCAGCCATCCGTGCCTGCCTATCCGTGCCCGCCATCAGTAACGCGGGTACCCGCACTGCCGCCGCGCTCACAGCACCGACAGGTAGCGCTTCAGTTCCCATTGCGAGACATCGGCGTTGTAGGCCTCCCACTCCGCGCGCTTGTTGCGCACGAAGAAGCTGTGGATGTGCTCGCCGAGGACTTCGCGCATCAGCTGCGAGCCCTCAAAGAGCTCAATCGCCTCCGCAAGGCTGGTAGGCAGCAGCTGGATCTTCTGCTCGCGCAGATCCTCGCGGGTCAGCGCGAAGGCATTGGAGGTGAACTCTTCGGGCAGCTCCAGCTCTTCTTCTATCCCGGCCAGGCCGGCGCCGAGCATCACGGCAAAGACCAGATAGGGGTTGCAGGCCGGGTCGGGGCTGCGCACCTCAATGCGAGTCGCGCTTTCCTTGCCCGGCTTGTACAGCGGCAGGCGCACCAGCGCCGAGCGGTTGCGTCGCGCCCAGGTGACGTAGACCGGCGCCTCGTAGCCGGGAATCAGCCGCTTGTAGGAGTTGACAAACTGATTGGTGACGGCCGTGAACTCCGGCGCGTATTTGAGGATGCCGGCGATGTAGTGCTTGGCCAGCGCCGAGAGGTTGTAGCCCTGGGGGTCATCTGCGTCAAAGAAGGCGTTCTCGCCGTCATCGGTGAACAGCGACTGATGGACGTGCATGCCGTTGCCGTTTTGGTCGGCGAGCGGCTTGGGCATGAAGGTCGCGTAGGCGCCGTGCTGCATCGCCACCTCCTTAACCACCAGCCGGTAAGTCATCACGGCATCGGCCATGCTCAAGGCGTCGTCGTATCGCAGGTCGATCTCGTGCTGGGAGGGTGCCACCTCGTGGTGCGAGTACTCCACAGGAATGCCCATATGCTCCAGCGACAGCACGGTGTCGCGACGGATGTCGGAGGCCAGGTCGAGGGGCGTCAGATCAAAGTAGCCGCCGTTGTCCAGCAGATTGGTGGAGGTGGGGCTGTCAAAGTAGAAAAACTCCAGCTCTGGGCCGACATTGAGCGTAAACCCAAGCTTTGCGGCCTTTTGCAGCAGTCGCTTTAAGGCGTAGCGCGGGTCGCCCTCAAAGGGCTGGCCGTCGGGCGTCTTGATGTCGCAGAACATCCGCGCCACGCCTTTTATCTGCGGTCGCCAGGGCAGGGTCTGAAAGGTCGAGGCCTCAGGATAGGCCAGCATATCGGATTCCTGAATGCGTGAGAAGCCCTCGATCGAAGAGCCGTCAAAGCCCATGCCCTCCTCAAAGGCGGATTCGATCTCTGAAGGCGTTACCGCAAAGGACTTCAACGAGCCCAAAACATCGGTAAACCACAGACGGATGAAATGGATGTCGTTGGCCTGTATCGATTTCAGCACATAATCCGTCTCGGGGGTCAGCTGCATGGTGTCCTCGTTTCTCATCTCTTCTGACTGTCTGTCGTTATTCTACTTGAATATCACCTTGCGATACAGGAAGAAATTCCAAAGCACAACACAGCCCATGGTGATCATCTTGGCGATAAGCGAATAAACTCCCACGGATTCCAGAAAAATCACCATCCCGGTGGAAAATACCTGGTTAAAGCAAAACAGCAACAGGTAGAGGACGACGCTGCGCGGCAGGGAGGAGACGCTGCGAAAGGTCCAGGTGCGCGAGAGGATAAAGTTAAACAGGGTCGAAAGCGTCAGGGCGACCGGATTGGCAAACAGCGTGGCGACGCTCAGGCCCTCGTGGAGAAGGGCGAAGCTTACCAGCTCGATGGCCGCCGAGCTAAAGCCGACGAGCAGATAGCGCCCACCCTGCCGCGCAGTCGTGTCGCGTGCAGGCCGCATCGCAGCGCCCCGGGCGCTCTGTCGCTCACCTGTCTGCTGGCTCACCGCTGGCCCTCATCCCAAAGATCGGCCCGCAAAGTGCGATGATGGTGATGCTGCCAGTCGTACTCCCGAAGCACCGTCATCTCGTAGATCTTGCGATAGCCCTTAACGGTGGTATCAAGGATCAACCCACAGGTAAAGGCCAAAAGCCCCGTAAAGACAAAGGCCACCGCCAGCAGCGCCGAGGGAAAGCGCTCAACGAGGCCGGTTTGAATGAAATCGAGGATTACCGTCGTGCCAATAGCCACCCCTACCAGCACCAAAAGTGCCCCGATGATTGAGAACAGCGTCAGCGGCTTGTAGTCCTTAAAGAGGGTCAGAATGGTCATCAGCACTTTGATGCCGTCGGAAAAGGTTGAGAGCTTGGACTCTGAGCCCGCTGGCCGGTCGCGATAGTCTATCGGCACCTCGGTGACCCGCCAGTTCTTATCGATGCAGTGTATGGACAGTTCGGTTTCAATCTCAAAGCCACGCGAAAGAATCGGAAAACTCTTCACAAAGACGCGGTTGAAGGCCCGATACCCGGTGAGCACATCGGTCAGCTTGACGCCGTAGATCATCCGGATCAACTGGCGCACGAGGTTGTTGCCAAAGCTATGAAAAGCGCGTTTATTCTCCACATGATAACTGAGATTGGAGAGGCGATCGCCAATCACCATGTCGGTCTCCCCGGCCAAAAGCGGCTCCAGCATCCTGTGGACAAATTCGGCCGGATAGGTGTCGTCGCCGTCGACCATCACATAGAAGTCGGCATCGATGTCGCGAAACATCTGGCGCACGACATTGCCCTTGCCCTGACGGGTCTCGCTGCGCACGAGGGCGCCGTGCTCACGGGCGATGGCGGCGGTGCTGTCGCTGGAATTATTATCATAAACGAAGATCTCTGCCTCGGGCAATTCGCGGATGAAATCGTCCACAACCCTGGCGATGGTCATCTCCTCATTATAGCAGGGGATGAGAACGGCTATTCGTGGCTGATCCATCAGGGCTCCTCCTCTTCTTTGACCGCGCCTGCGGCTGGCTCGCTGGCTGTGGTCACAGTCGGCTCGTCCGACTCGCTGGCTGTCGCGATCTTCGTGGGCGGCTCACTGGCTGTCGTGGGCGGCTCGCTGGCTGTCGCGGTCTTCGTGGGCGGCTCACTGGCTGTCGCGGGCGCTGTGGCCGACTCGCCGCCCGCCGTGGGCGCTGTGGCCAAAAGCATGCTGAAGTCTACCACAGGTTTCTCGGGGCAGCGGCAGGCCATCACCGCCAGGCCGAGGATCAACGGCGCTGATTCCAACAGCGGCAAGGCATAGCGAGACATGGCAAAGGGCGAAAGCAGCAGAATCAAAAACGAGACCAATACCGGCAGATACGTCAAAGCGTCGCGCGGACGATAGCGCATCTGCACCGAAAAACCGATAGACGGCAGCCAGAGCACATAAAATCCCATCGAGAAGAACAGGAACAACACCGGCATCTGACTGAGGCCCGTCGTAATATCGCGCACCGCCCTCTTGGCGGGATACAACTCGCTTACAGAGCCAAAGTCCACCTGATCAGAGAGGTATTTGACGTTGTTGTTGCGGTAGCGCTCCTGCCGGGTGACCCAGTCTATCCAGAACTTCTGGTCGCGCGGTGGCAGGTTGTAGTCTATCTCCCAGGCTGCATAGGGAATCAGATAGGGGGAGATGACATCGAGAGTTGCCTCGGCGTAAAGCTGTGGGTAACGCAGGCCCTGGCTGGCCCAGACCGCAAGATAGCCGGCCAGATCGCTCGCGGTGGCACGCTGATGGAAGTTGCCTTTGACGTGATCGGATATCGTCGGCTGATAGAGATGATCGAGGTCAACGTAGGGTACGACCTTGTCAATTGCCTCACGCTCGGCCTTAGGGATCTCGCTGCCCTTAAAGGTTACCACCCGCGCGGTCTGCTGCAACAACGGCCCCATGACTTCCTGAAATCCACCCGGTACCACATGAAACAGCGGGAAAATGACCGCAGGATAGATGACGCCGAGCATCGCCAGGGGCGCGGCGACGGCCAAAAGCAGCCCCTTGAAATGCCGTCGGTAGACAACGAGCAGCACCAGCCCGGTGAGCACCACGACGTGCAGGCCGGTCTTTTTGAGCATCGCCAGCAGCAGACAGATGACAATCAAGGCCACCAGATTACGGCGTCGGGCAAGACAGGCTGCCCGAGTCTGAACGATATGGATCACGCCGATGAAATAGAGTACATAAAGCGGCGAGAAGATATGGTCTTTAAAGATGATCGCTGTGGAGGAAGCCACGGCCGGATAAAGAGCGAAGAAAGCCAGGGAGGCGATGCGCAAGATCTTCGGTACGCTCAGGCGGTTCAGGTAGCTGCAGGCGATTGAGAAACAGACCGCCTGTACCGCTGCCTGAAAGACGCAGTAAAAGAACAGCCCCAGATTCTGCGAGCCCAGAAAAACACCCGCCTTAAAAAAGATCGCCAGCAGCAGCGTATGGAGGACCGGATGCGTGTCCGAGACCCACCCCGGCGGTGTGCCCTCATAGACCTCCGGACGCAACGCTCCCGAGCCTTCAATCTGAAAGACCTGAGCCACTGCGTCATAGGCCGCTCCGCCGGGATAGAGCAGGATCAGCCACGGAATATAGCAGATGAAGAGGATGGCCGCGTCAACGAGAACTGAACGCCGCTCCCAGGAAATCGGCAGGGCATGGAGCGGCTCAAAGCGGTCCAGCCAGCGCAAAAACTGCGGCGCGAAAGCCGTAAGAAAGCTGAGAACCGCAAAGATCGCCAATCCCAGGCCAGCAAACTGGGCCAGGGCCACAGCCAGTCCGATGCCACCCTCAGCGTATTGGTTGATGTTGCCGCGAAACCAGGCCGGCAGGACAAAGACCGTTGCGGCCGCAAGCAGCGCCGCGTTAAGCGCCAGGATCAGGTTCTGGCGGCGGCAACCAAAAACGGCTCCCGGCAATCTCAGGCAGGCAGTTTTAAATGCGGTTTTGCGCAGCATGAGCATTTTTGCGCCTCATATTGGTTAATTATTAAGCAGGTTTTGGGCCGCTGCGATGAAATCTTCAAGCGGTTGGGCACCGCTGTCCCCGGCCAACCGCTCACGGACACTGACGCTGCGTTCGGCCGCCTCCTTATCCCCCACCACCAGCATGTAGGGCAGCTTGGCCATTTGCGCCTTGGCAATCTTGGAGCGCATCGGCTCGTTTTGATCATAGACCACAGAGCGCACCTCAGCCGCCCTCAACGCCGCATCCACCTCAAAAGCATAGTCATTGTGGCGGTCGGCGATCGGGATCACCGCCACCTGCACGGGTGCCAGCCAAGCCGGCAATGCCCCGGCGTAATGTTCGATCAGGATCCCTAAGAAGCGCTCGATGGAGCCAAAGATAGCCCGATGCAGCATCCAGGGTTGGGCCGTGGAATTATCCGCCGTGCGGTAGGTGAGGTCAAATCGCTCGGGAAAGTTGAAGTCTATCTGCACCGTGGAGCACTGCCAGGTGCGCCCGATGGCGTCTTTGACCTTAATGTCGATCTTCGGGCCGTAAAAGGCACCATCGCCCTCGTTTATCTCGTAGCTCAAACCGTGTCGCTCGCAGGCCGCTTTAAGTTGCTCGGTGGCAAACTCCCATTTGTCATCCTCACCGATGGACTTATCGGGACGCGTGGATATCTCTGCCGAGTAGGTGAACTCAAAGGTGGTCATGATGTAGTCGACCAGCTCGAGGATACTGACGACCTCGTCTTGGACCTGGTCTTCTCGACAGAAAATATGAGCGTCGTCCTGAGTAAAACCGCGGGCCCGGAGCAGCCCGTGTACCACGCCGCTGAGCTCGTGGCGATAGACGGTGCCAAACTCAAAGAAGCGCAGCGGCAGGTCGCGGTAGGAGCGCAACTCGTTGGCGTAGAGCAGCACGTGGCCGGGGCAGTTCATCGGCTTGACGCCGTATTCGCTGAGCTTGCTGCGGTTTTTGGCCTCGCTCTCGTCCACCTCGAAGAAATACATATTGTCGTGATAGAAATAGTAGTGCCCGGAGCGCTTCCAGACCTCGGCGTTATAGATGTGAGGGGTGATGACCTCTTCGTAGCCGCGCTGGTAAAGCCCCCGGCGCAACCACTCCTGGAGCGTACGAATGACGCGGGCGCCGGCGGGCAGATAAAGCGGCAGGCCCACGCCGGCCTGTTCGTCCATCATATAGATGCCGAGCTGGCGGCCCAGCACCCGGTGGTCGCGCTTCTCGGCTTCCTCAAGCCGGTGCAGATAGGCGTCGAGGTCTTTTTGCGTGAACCAGGCCGTGCCGTAGATGCGCTGAAGCATCTGGCGCTGGTTGTCGCCGCGCCAGTAGGCGCCGGCGGTCTTGGTCAGCTTAAAGGCCGCCAGCCGGGAGGTGTCTGGGAGGTGCGGGCCGCGACAGAGATCGGTAAAGCCGCCCTGGGTGTAGAGGCTAATCACGGTGCTGGAGGGCATCTCGTCAATCAGCTCCAGCTTCAGGCGCTGGTCGGCCATCAACTCGCGGGCCTCGGCCGCCGTTACCTCACGACGGCTGAAGGCGCGTGCCTCGGCGACGATTTCGGCCATTTTGGCACCGATTGCCTCCACGTCATCAGGCGTTACGGGCCGGCCGATGTCGATGTCATAATAAAAGCCGTCCTCGATGGCCGGGCCGATGCCAAACTGGGCCCTGGGGAACAGCTCCTGGATCGCCTCGGCCATGATATGGGCGGCGGAATGGCGAAGTATCTCCAGCGCCTCGGGAGATTTTGGAGTGATGATCTCGACGTGCGCACCGTCTTTGAGCTCGGTCGTCAGATCAGCCAGCGTCCCGTCCAGCTTGCCCGCCAGCGCCGCCTTAGCCAAACCGGCGCCAATACGCGCGGCCAGGTCGGCTATCGTAGCGCCCTCGGGCAGCTGCCGAGCGGAGCCGTCGGGCAAGATGACCGTGATCTCAGCCATCTCAGCGACCCACCGGCGTGCAGCAATAGGGACAGACCTTCCACTCCGGCTTGAGGGCATGGCCACAGCTGCGGCATTCGTTCTTCAACTGGGTGCCGCAGTTTGGGCACATCAGGTATTCGTTTTCTACCGGGTAGCCACACTTGGCACACTCCCCGTATTTCATCAGCTCGCGCTTCTTCAAGGCGAAGTCGATGGCCTGCTCGTCCTTGTCGGAAAGCAGCATCGGCGGGCGCATCATCGAATAGGCAAAGGCCCCGAGGTAGGGCACGAGGCTGACGACCCCCCAGATCACGGGATTGGCGCCGCGCAGATATGAGTCGCGAATTACCCAGATGATAGAGATGACATAGAGCACGCCGAGTAAAATGATGATCAGCATGAAGGCCGTTTTGACCTCGGGAGTGATTATCTGATTCATGAGATCGTGCATTGATGATCCTAACTGCGAGCCGGAGGCGTCTGGTACAACCCTGATATTTTATCAGAATCGGCAAATGTTGCTGCAAGAGAGTTTTTAGACGGCCGTCCAGGGCCAAAAGTGAGAGCAGTATCGAGATGGTCGGGTTGACAGGATTTGAACCTGCGACCCCTTGACCCCCAGTCAAGTGCGCTACCAAACTGCGCCACAACCCGACTCTTGCGTAATGCGGCTGATGGGTAAAGATCGAGCCGCAAACGAATATGGTAACCGTTGCAAGCGACAAGGGCAAGAGCCCACAGCAGACTTGCCGTCACCTGTCGCAACGGTGTCGCGGCTGGCAACGCGCGGATGATAGAGCCTACCCTTTGCGGCGAACTTCCGGGCATTTGAGCGAACGTCAGTGTACCGCTCTTGACATCCAGCGAGACAATAAGTGAAGATATAGAAAAGTTTTTTTGACTAAAAATTTTTATTATTTAGATAGAAAAAGGAGCTACTTGATGACCGAAGCAAATTTTGAAACCCTGAAGCGGGTACTTGTTGATAATCTCGGCGTTGAAGAAACAGCGGTGACCGCACAGGCCCTGCTGCAAGACGACCTTGGAGCCGATTCACTTGACGCCGTTGAGTTGATCATGGCGATCGAAGATGAGTTCGGTCTGGAGATCGATTCCGAGCAGACCGAGAAGATCAAGACGGTCGGCGACCTGATGACACTGATTACTTCTGCAAAGTCGTAGCCACGCCGCTGTCACTCCCCTTGCTTGCTTTTGAATAGAGTTGAATTGATGAAACCAACGATTACGTTTGACGCAGTCTGCGTTAAAGAGATGGCCGAGGTGCTTGAACGCCATGCACTGAGCCGACTTGAAGTCAGCGATGACCGGGGGCGCATCGTATTGGAGAGGTGCCGGCAGGAAGCCTCGGTAAGCCCCTTTACCACCACCGCGGCATCAAACGCTGCGGTGAATTCAGCCGACGCGTCATCCCCTACCATCACCACTGCGCCCTCACTCGCAACCCCAGCCTGCGTTGCCCCCAACTTGCCGTCCCCGGTAGCCGACGGCAACATGACAATCGTCCGCGCACCGCTTCTCGGCATTGCCTACCGCTCCAGGGAGCCGGACACGCCACCGTTCGTGCGTCCCGGCGAGACCGTTGCCAAAGACACGACCCTTTGCCTGATTGAGGCGATGAAGATGTTCAGCGAGATCAAGGCGCCGGCCACGGGCACCATACAAGCCGTCCATTTTGAGAACGCCGCACTGGTCGAGCACGGCGCGCCGCTCTTCACGTTGTCACCTTCACCGCCCATCACCAACCCAACTGCCCTCGCCACCCTTACCCCGCTGGAGTAGGCGATGCTCAAACGGGTACTGGTTGCCAATCGAGGCGAGATTGCGGCGCGCATCCTGCGCGCCTGTCGCGAAATGAACATCCAGACGGTCGCGGTATTTTCCGAAGCCGACCGTAACGCACTGTTTACAACGCTGGCTTCGCAGGCGGTCTGCATCGGCCCGGCGGCGGCCAGGGAGAGTTACCTCAACCAGGACGCCATCCTCGCCGCCGCCTGCGCGCTGCGCTGTGACGGCATCCATCCGGGCTTCGGCTTTCTCTCCGAGAACGCCGATTTTGCACGGCGGGTGTGCGATGCGCAGATCACCTTCGTCGGCCCCTCACCTGAGGTAATCGCGCTGTTGGGCGACAAAAATCGAGCCCGCGCTTTGATGCGTGAGCACAGGCTGCCCACCGTACCTGGCTCTGCGGGTATTATCGCCAACGTGGCTGAGGCTCGCGAGCAGGCCGCACGCTGTGGCTATCCGGTGCTGCTGAAGGCTGCCCGCGGCGGTGGTGGCAGAGGAATGCGACGCGCAGATTGCGACGCCGAGCTGGCCGACGCCTTTTGTGCCGCCGAGGCCGAGGCGCGCTCGTGTTTTGGTGCAAGCCAGCTCTATCTGGAGAAACTAATCGAGCGCCCCCGCCACATCGAGGTGCAGATCCTCGCCGACCGCCACGGCAACATCGCTCAGCTTGGCGACCGTGACTGCACGCTTCAGCGCAACCATCAAAAGGTTCTTGAGGAGGCTCCCGCTCAGGTCGTCAACGCAAAGAGTCGTCAGGCGATGGCCGACGCCGCCATCACAGCCGCCCGCGCTGTTGGCTACGAGAATGCCGGAACGGTTGAGTTTGTTGTCGACGCTGATGAGAACTACTATTTTATCGAAATGAACACGCGCATCCAGGTAGAGCACCCCGTGACCGAAATGATAACCGGCATCAATATTGTGCGCGAACAACTGCGCGTCGCCTCGGGCCTGCCGCTGTCCTTCACTCAAAAAGACGTGCAACTCAAGGGACACGCCATCGAGTGCCGAATAAACGCCGAGGATCCCGAACATGGCTTTCGCCCCAGTCCTGGGCACATCGACTACCTGCATCTGCCCAGTGGCTTTGGCGTGCGCGTTGATACGGTGTTGCACCCCCACTTTGAGGTCAACCCGTTTTACGACTCGATGATCGCCAAGATCATCGTCCACGGCCGCACGCGCAACGAAGCCATCTGCCGAATGCGCCGAGCGCTGGAGGAGACCCTGGTCAGCGGCGTGACCACGAACATCCCCCTGCACTATATGCTGATGTATCACCCCGAATTCCTCGCCAACCATCTGGACACCGACTTTTTGGAGCGCAATCTGGACCAGCTGTTGCAGCCCCTCGGTTCTGAGGCGGTGCTCTGATGGACATCCTGGGCTTCTTTCAGCAGCGCAAGCAACGGCTTATCGAGCTGGCCGAGCAGCGTCGCCAGACGCGCAAAACCAGCGGCCGAATCCGCATCAAAAGCCACATCGACGCGGTGCTCGACGCGCACTCGGCCAGGCGGCTGTTCACCGACATCACCGGCGCGGATCCCCTCGGCTTTCCCGGATACGCAAAAAAAGCCGCCGACCTCACACGCCGCACCGGCCTGCCGGACGCCTTCATCTGCGCCAGTGGCCGCATCGAGGGCCATCCCGTAATCTGCGTCGAGCTCGTTGGCGAGTTCCTGATGGGCTCGATGGGCACTGCCGTTGGTGAGGCCGTCTGCCGTGGCATCGAGCTGGCGACCGAACGGCGCCTGCCCCTGATCATCTTTTCGGCCAGCGGCGGGGCGCGGATGCAAGAAGGCCTCTTCTCACTGATGCAGATGGCCAAGACCGCTGCCGCCTGCCGCCGCCTGTCCAGGGCCGGCGGACTGTTCATCAGCGTACTGTGCCACCCCACCACCGGCGGCGTCAGCGCCAGCTTCGCCTCCCTCGGCGACATCACCATCGCCGAGCCGGACGCACTGATCGGCTTTGCCGGACCGCGGGTCATCGAGCAAACCATCGGCGCCAAGCTGCCTGAGGGCTTCCAGCGCGCCGAGTTCCAGCGCGCCCACGGCTTTGTCGACCTGATCGTCGCGCGTCCCCAGCAGCGCGCAGTGCTGGCTCAACTGTTGGCCTTACACGCTGTGGAGGAGGACGTGGCGCACGCCTTCGCATCTCGCCCGGCGCCCCGCGCTGCTGCCGCGCCCCCAACGCCGTCCACCCGTCTCTCCCCCACCGAACACGTCGCCATCGCCCGCAACCCGGCGCGCCCCCACATTCGCGCCTTCATCAACGGCCTGTTCGATGACTTTGTTGAGCTACACGGCGATCGCCTGTTCGCTGACGACCGCGCCCTTATCGGCGGCATCGCTCGCTTTGAAGGTCTGCCGATAACCATAGCCGGACATCAGAAGGGCGCCGACTTAAACGAGAACATTGCCTGCAATTTTGGCATGCCCCACCCGGAGGGCTACCGCAAGTTCCTGCGCCTGGCGCGCGCTGCCGAGAAGTTCTCGCGGCCGCTCGTCACCTTCATCGACACCCCCGGAGCCCATCCGGGCGCCCAGGCTGAGGAGCGCGGACAGGCCGAGGCGATCGCCCGTTGCCTCTTTGAGCTGAGCGACCTGCAGATCCCCGTGATCGCCATCATCACCGGTGAGGGCGGCAGCGGCGGAGCCCTGGCACTGGGGCTGGCCGACAAGATCCTGATGTATCAATATGCCACCTATTCGATCCTCTCGCCTGAGGGCTTTGCCAGTATCCTCTGGAAGGATGCCAATCGCAGCGCCGAGGCAGCCTCAGTGATGCGACTCACCGCCCCGGACCTTCTCAGTGCCGGTATGGTGGATCAGATCATCGCCGAGCCACCGGGCGGTGCCCACCTCAACGCCACCGCGGCCATCGCGGCTCTGCGCGTCCCCCTTCGTAGCGCATTGACGCAATGCAGCGCAAAGGCAACCGCCGACCTGCTCACCGAGCGCTACCAAAGATTTCGTGGATACTGAGGGCAGAGCAATGAGGATACTGGCAACCGGGAGCGCAACGCCTGCAAAGGTGCTGACCAACGAACAGCTGGCAACGATGGTCGATACCAGCGACGAGTGGATCCACAGCCGCACCGGCATTAAAACTCGTCATATCGCGGTGCAGGAGACGACGCTGACACTGGCCCGCGACGCAGCCCAGCAGGCCCTGCGGCGCGCGGCTATCGCCCCTGAGCGCATCGGCGTAATCCTCTGCGCGACCGTTACCCATGAAATTCGCTGTCCATCGCTGGCCTGCT
>JAISMZ010000112.1 GCA_031276475.1 Coriobacteriales bacterium | reverse complement strand
TAGCTGCCCGCCCATTTTGTCATCCAGTTCATTGGAACGCCCTGCAGGAGGCTGCCCCTGGCCTTTCTGAACAGCTCGCCAGATTTCGGATGCGTCCGTTCAAACAGTTCAATTTCCTTTTCGTACTGAGCCTTTAGCTTATCTCTGTCGATTTTCATAATGCCTTTCCTCTTTCTGCGTGAATCCAAGCTGTTTCATAAGGTTACTGACAAATGGCATAACTGAAGCTGGGCCTCCCCAGGAACAGATGCGGAAGTGACTCATCAATCCAATTTTCGTGCGACGAACACAGGGACATGCTTCTTTGGGACGATCGCAGAGGCGGGTTCATTCGTCTCTGCGATCTGCTTTTGCCTTCTCCCTGCCGCTCTCGCAGGCCGCGTCCTTGCGGGGGCGACCTGCCTTTGTCAACATACGAAGTTCCCATTCTCTCGGATCAGAAGTCTAGCACAAAAATTGTTTTCAGGCCTGGAGAGAAGCGGCGCTTGACCAGCGTTGTACCGATCTGTGCAAACAGGGCATTGGTGGTGACCAGCTCGATAAAGATATACGACAGCAGCGGATTGAGCTGGGCGAGGGAATAGGCGAAGTCACCGTGGTATTCAAGTTGCCGCTTTGACGTCGATGCTGCCAACCCTGAGAGTGGACAAGAAACTGACAAATCGATGTAAATGCGTCAGAGGAGAAACGAATGACGCATTCAGAGGAAATAATGCCAGGCAAAAATGTTGTAGTCAGGACAAGGGGTCAGAAATACGTAAAATTGGAAGAGTTGTATAGAATTGGGTAAAGTTGCATGAAGTTGGGAAGGTATTCGCAACAGGACGCTTTCTAATACTCATCCAACAGCAGGAAGTCCCTGATGTTTTGGTGGCGGATGCCGTTTTGGGAGAAATCTACCTCGTCTGCACTGACCACGTATTTGGCAAAGTTGTCCGGAATGTCTTGCAGGGCGGCAAACTCGCGTCGGACGATCTCGTCGGTTGCCAGCAGGTAGGCGACCTGCACGTAGATGGTCGTGCCGTGACGCTCGGCGACGAAGTCGACCTCCCGTTTGCCCAGCTTCCCGATGTAGATGCGATAGCCGCGATGGCGCAGCTCGTTTGCGACGATGTTCTCAAATACCAGATTGACCCTTGTCTGGTTGGTGCCCAGCAGCGCCTCGCGCATGCCGATGTCTGTCAGGTATACCTTCTCTGCGGCGCGCAGCAGCTCCTTGCCGATGACGTCCTTACGCTTGACGCGTGTAAGCAACAAGGCGTCCTCACAGGCATTAAGGTAGCGGTAGATCGTGTCACGGGAGATGCCGATGCGTCCATTAAAGAGCAGGTTGACGATGTTTTTAACCGAAAGCGTCATCCCCGCCTCGGAGAACAGATAGCGCACTATGCGGTCGAGCTGCTCGACATCACGCAGGGCGTGGCGCGCGACGATGTCCTTGAGGACGATGGAGTTGTAAACGTCACTGAGGTAGGCGAGGCTCGATTCGGGGTCAAAGCCGATCTGCGGCAAGAAGGGCATACCGCCAAAGACGCGGTAGAGGTCAAAGGCGTCACGCGGCGCGATGTCCGGCGCTGCCAGCAGGAACTCGCGAAACGAGAACGGCATGACCTCAAAGGAGACATAGCGTCCGGCCAGCAAGGTGGCAAGCTCCCCTGCCAGAAGCTGCGCGTTAGACCCAGTGAGATAGATGTCGCAATCAATATCAACCCGCAGGGAGTTAACGCAGCGCTCCCACGCCTCGACGATCTGTATCTCATCAAAGAGCAGGTAGAGCCTGCCATCTGCGTCGCTGGCGAGGGAACGGATGTGATGGTAGAGCGCCCTGTCCTGCCGCAGCGGTGCCAGGGCCTCCGATTCAAAGTTCATCAAAATGATGTTTTTTGCCGGTGCGCCCCTTTTGGCAAGCTCGTCGCGGATCTGCTTGAGCAGCGTGCTCTTTCCCGACCGCCGCATCCCAACCAGCACCTTTACGACGTCCTTGTTGATAAAGGGACGCACCTTGCTCAGATAGAACTCTCGGATGACCATCAGGCTGAGCCTCCCATACAGTTGATAGTTAGCATGTCTTTTATGGAGGACATATTATCATATTTGGAGTCACAGTGTCTTGTGTGAACGATATCCTTATATAGGAGTATGGCTGGGGAAATCCATACTGAGTGAAGGATTCTGTCCGGCCGCAATCCAACCCACGGCGCCACAGCCCACACCAGATAACCTGCACTGGTCAAATGGCCAGAATTGGAGTAAGATTGCATAAAGCAGGTCTGCCCCTGCGAATCTGCGCTTGTCAGGGCGGGCGTTGCTGGAGTAAGCATGAGGTGGGTTTTCGGATGCTGTTATGTGGGCACGGGGTAACAGCCGGAAGATTAGAGCTTGAGTGAGGCATAAGGCATTAACGGGTTTACCGGCCGTTGTCGCAGTCCTGACGATGGTGTTTCTGCTGTTGTTCATGGCTGCCTGTGAGCAGCGCGCCAGCACCAGCGCGGCAACGACTACTGCCACGGCTTCATCAGCCGACTATCCGGTGTTCCTGGCGGCCGCTGATATTCCCGGGGTAACCGCCGAGGAACTGGCTGCCATCGACGAACTGCGCGCCCAAAAAACCAGCTTAAGCTACGGCATGCTGTTCAGCGCCGAGACCTTTAACGGCGCAAATGGCGAGGTGCAGGGCTTCAGCAGGATATTCTGCGACTGGCTCTCAGGGCTGTTTCAGATACCGTTTGAGCCGCAGATCTACGAATGGGAATATTTGCTCAACGGCCTGCTTGACCAAAGCATCGACTTCACCGGCGAGCTGACCGCCACCCCTGAGCGCCGGGAGGTCTTGCTGATGACCGACGCCATTGCGGAGCGCTCGGTAAAATATATGCAGCTGCAGGGGAGCAGGACGCTGGCCGAGATGGCGCAGGAGCGGCCACTGCGCTGCGCGTTTCTGTCCGGCACGACAACGATAGATGCGGTCACGCCGCTGCTTGAGTGGGACTTTGAGACCGTGCTGGTCAGCGACTATGCCGTCGCGCACGAGATGCTGCGCGACGGCAGCATCGACGCGTTTTTTGCCGAGGGCATTGCCGAGTCCTACTCCGACGGCTATGAGGATGTGGTGGCCAAAGAGTTCTTCCCGCTGGTCTATGGGCCGGTTTCCCTGACCACCAGTAACCAGCAATTGGCACCGATAATCTCGGTGGTCCAAAAGGCGCTGGAGGCTGGCGGCACGCACTATCTGACCGAGCTCTACAACGAGGGCTTTCGGGAGTATCTACGCTACAAGCTCTCTTTGATGCTGACCGCGCAGGAGCAGGACTACCTGGCAGAAGCCACAGCGGTGCCCTTTCTGGCCGAAATAGATAATTATCCGATCAGCTTTTATAACAGCAGGAACGAGCGTTGGGAAGGGGTCGCCCTCGATGTCTTGGAAGAGATTACGGATCTTACCGGGCTTCAGTTTGAGTGCGTCAGCAACCCTACAGACCAGTGGCCGGTGCTGTTGGAAAAGCTGGAACGCCATGACGGCGCCTTTTTAACCGAGCTGATAAAATCCCAGGACCGCGAGGGCTATTTCCTCTGGCCACAGGCTGCCATCATGGAGGACTCATACGCGCTGCTCTCCAAGTCGGATTATCCTGATCTTGAGATAAACGAGGTGCTCTACAGCCGGGTCGGCCTGATAGAGGACTCGGCCTATGCCGAGCTGTTCCACAGCTGGTTCCCTCGCCACAGCAACAACGTCTACTATGCAAACAATGAGGGTGCCTTTGACGCTTTGGAGCGAGGCGAGATTGATCTGCTGATGGGTACCCAGAACCTGCTTTTGAGCAAGACGAATTACGAGGAGCAGGCCGGCTATAAGATCAACATAACCCTTGACCGCACCTATGCCTCCACCTTTGGCTTTAACATCGACGAACCGGTTTTGTGCTCGATAATCAACAAGGCACTGCTGACCATCAATACCGAGAAGATCGCGGATTCCTGGACGCGCAGGACCTATGATTACCGGGTTCAACTGGCGCAGGCACAAATACCTTGGCTGATCGGCATCAGCGCCCTGATGTTGCTGGTTGGGGCGTTGCTGGTGATCTTGCTTTGGCGCAATCGGCAGGAGGGCAAACGTCTGGAACGCCTGGTTTTGGAGCGCACCGCTGACGCACGGGCCGCAAGCCAGGCCAAGAGCGATTTTCTGGCTAATATGAGCCACGAGATACGCACGCCGATGAACGCCGTCATCGGCATGACGACGATAGCCAAAAACACCAACGACATCAAACGCAAGGACTATGCCTTAACCAGGATCGAGGAAGCCTCGCTGCTTTTGTTGGGCGTGATAAACAATGTCTTGGATATGTCCAAGATAGAGGCCAATAAGTTTGAACTCTCGTTGGTTGAGTTCGATCTGGCCCAGCTTGTCAGGCGGGTCTTTGATGTCATCAGGGTTAAGGCCGAAGAGAAGGATCTGCGACTCAAACTCGATCTTGACGAGGCCATTCCCCACTGCCTTGTAGGCGACGATCAGCATCTGGGCCAGGTGATAACCAATCTTTTGGGCAACGCCATCAAATTCACGCCGGCGGGTGGGACGGTGAGTCTGAGCGTGCAGGGCGAAGACGCCGGGGCTGTGGGCGCTGGCGGTGTTGGTGAGCCCGGGGAAGCCGG
>JAISMZ010000064.1 GCA_031276475.1 Coriobacteriales bacterium | reverse complement strand
TATCGGTCTGCTGATAACGGTTGACGAGGTGGACGCCCGTTTTGATGAGATGCTCACGCTGGTTGCCGACTTCCAACACTTTGTTCGCGAGAAGCGCAATGTTGCCCTTTTGATGGCAGCGCTTCCTGGCAAGGTCTTGCAGATGTTCAATAACGACTCCGTAACTTTTGTGCGGCGGTCTTTTCAGCACCGACTCGACACAATTAAGCGCGATGATGCCCGCCTGGCGATACGAAAGACCATTGAAGCCTCCGGGCGCTCAATAGAATCCGATGCGCTCGAAGTGGCGGTAGAGCGCACGGGCGGCTTTCCCTTTCTCGTCCAACTCGTTGGCTATCATATCTGGCGACAGTCCTCACAGTCAAAGCAGATATCCCTTGAGGACGCGCGGCGCGGCATTATCTCGGCCGAAGAAGATATGGACCGCATGATTCTGGAGACGACCATCAAAGAGCTCTCGGATAAAGACGTTGCCTTTTTGCACGCAATGGCACAAGATGACGCAGAAAGCAGGTTGGGCGATGTTGCCAAGCGCCTCAAAATTAGCTCTGCAGCGGCCGGCCAGTATCGGCTACGACTGATAAGGCAAGGGGTGATTGAGGAGTACGGCCGAGGTAAGGTACAGTTCGCCTTGCCGCTGCTGCGGGACTACCTTCGCAAGACAGGTGCTTGAGCCAACCTCATTCAATGCCAAACGGCGACAGCCTGCTAAACTCCTCCCACCTCCCAAGATGACAAAGAGGGCGATTAGGGCTATCATAGGCAGTTCAGGCGTGAGAGGAACTTCTGATGAGTGAAACGATAACCTGCCCGGTCTGCAACAGCCCTGTGGAGGCTGACAGCAACGAGTGTCCGCGCTGCGGTTTTAAGTTTGCCGGCGTGACGCAGGAATACTCGGCCGTCAATACCGGGGGCATACCCTTTGACGGTGCCACGAACTGCGGCAAGCCGCACCTTACGGTGACCAAAGGCCCGCTGGCCGGCGAGGTGTTCTTTCTCGACCCGCTGCCGGTGACCATCGGGCGCGACCCCGACTGTGGCCTGTTTTTAAACAATATGACGGTCTCTCGCGAACACGCGATCATCGAGCGCCACGACAAGCGGGCGCTGATCCGCGACTGTGGCTCGCTCAACGGCACCTGGGTGGACGGCAAGGTCATCGACGAGGCGGAATTGGCCGAAGGCTCGCTGGTTCAGATAGGTATCTTCTCAATGCGCTTTTCCTGCAAATAACCAATAACGGAGGTGCCGCGCCCGCCGGCACAGGATACCGGGAGGACGGCCGTGCCAATTAAACAGTTGAGTGTGTTCCTCGAAAACGACACCGGCCATGCCGGACGCGTAACGGCTGTTTTGGAGAAGGCCGGTGCGAGCATTCGCGGTTTCTCGCTTGCGGACACGGGGCAGTTTGGCATCGCCCGAATCGTCGTGGACAAGCCGGAGGTCGCTCGTTTGGCTTTGGAGGAGGACGGCTTCATCGCCCAGACCAGCGAAGTCCTCTGTGTGGAGTTGGTCGACCGCCCCGGCGAGTTGGCCCGCGTACTGTCGCTGTTTGCATCCGCCGGTGTGAACATCGATTACGCGTACTCGCTGGTCTCTACCTATGTGGTGTTAAAGGTGGCTAATAACGAGACTGCGGCTGCCCAGCTGGCCGCGCAGCCGCTGCGTCTGGTGGAGCAGGCCGAGATCGCCGCGCTGCGGGTGGCGGGCGGCGCTGCGGGTGCAAGTGATGTGGCGACAGCAGCGGGCGGCGCGGCAGCAGGCGCTGCGGCGGGCGTGGGCGCGGGTGGTGCGACAACGACAGGCGTCGCCGGCGCGACGGCGAACAGTGACGTCGGCAAGGCGGGCGCGAGCGATGCGGCGACTGCCGATGGCGGCACGGCGGTGGGCAGCGGCGTTGCTGCTGCGGCAGGCGGTGCACGGTGAGCATTCCCGCCCGCCCTGATCCACAGGTAAAAACCGGCTCCCCCGGCGGCCCTTTTGGCCCGATTTACAACCCCGAGCGCGAAACTGCCTCTCGCGATGAGATTGCCGCGTTGCAGTTGACGCTGTTGCGCGAGCAGGTCGCCTGGACGTACGCGCGGGTGCCGTGGTATCGCGAGCGGCTGAATGCAATCGGCTTTCAGCCGGGGGATTTGCGCGAACTGGCCGACATCCATCAGCTGCCCTTTACCGAGAAGAGTGCGCTGCGCGACACCTATCCGTACGGCCTGTTTGCGGTGCCGTTGGATGAGGTCGTTCGGCTGCATGCTTCCAGCGGCACCACCGGCAAGCCGATAGTCGTCGGCTACAACCAGCACGACCTTGAGCAGTGGCGCTCCTGCATCATGAGCATCATGCAGATGGCCGGCGTGGTGCCGGGCGACCGCGTGCAAATGGCTTTTGGCTACGGGATGTTCACCGGCGGCTTTGGCCTGCATTACGGCGCCGAGGGCCTGGGCTGCATGATGATTCCCGCCGGCTCCGGCAACACCGAGCGTCACCTGATGATGATCGCCGACTACGGCACCACCGTTTTGGTGGCCACGCCCTCCTACGCGATGCATATCTGCGAGGTGGGGGAGAAGGCCGGCTTTGACTGGCAGGCCTCCACGCTTCGGGTTGGGCTGTTTGGCGGAGAGCCCTGTCCGCCCAAGCTGAAGCAGGAGATTGAGAGCCGGATGCGGATCATCTGCACCGATAACTACGGGCTTACCGAGGTGATGGGGCCTGGTGTCTCCGGCGAGTGTCTGGCCGCACGTGACCAGCAGCACATCGTTGAGGATCATTTTTACTGGGAGGTTATTGACCCGCAGACCGGCGCGGTGCTTCCCGAGGGCGCCGAGGGTGAGCTGGTGTTAACGCCACTTAATAAACAGGCCTTTCCCGTGCTGCGTTACCGTACTCACGACCTGACGCGGGTGACTACCGCCCCGTGCGCCTGCGGTCGCACCACTGCCCGGATGGCCAAGGTGCGCAGCCGCTCCGACGACATGCTGATCATTCGTGGCACCAACGTCTTTCCCAGTCAGTTTGAGGATGTGCTGCAAACGATTCCCAGCGCCAGCCCGCATTATCGTCTGGTGGTGGACAACGACAGCGGCCTGGACCGTCTGACGTTGGAGCTGGAGCTTCTGCCCGCCGGCTTTACCGACAGCTTTGCGGAGTTGGAGGCCTTCAGGGCCCGTGTTGCCGAGAAGCTCCACCACACCTTGCAGGTCAGCGTCGCGGTCAAGCTGCTTGAACCGGGCAGCATCGAGCGCACACCGGGTAAGGCTCGGCACGTGGAGGACCGGCGGCGGTGAGCACTTTTAGTTATCCAAAACGTAAATAATTGTGTCTATCTACTAGATGGGCTATACTGTGTCAGAAGCCCCGTAGTTACCGCTTATGCCCAAGGAGACCCAATGCCCATCACCGTTCAGGAATTCAACCAGCCCTTTGTTAGATTGGGAATACCGGAGTTCGCCAGCAAGCTCCCCGATCCGGCTTTGGGCTGGACAAACGAGCAGCTCGCGACGATGCAGGTAAACGTTGGTTACGCTTGCAATTTTGCCTGCGGGCATTGTTTTTTGGAGTCGTCACCGCAGCGCACGGAGATCATGAGCAGGCAGGTGATGAGCGATTGTCTTCAGGTATTTGCCGAGAACGGTTTTACCACTCTGGACATTACCGGCGGCGCCCCGGAACTGAATCCCGAGCTTGCCTGGCTGGTGAGTGAAGGGGCAAAACTCGGTGCTGTGATGGTGCGTAGCAATGCGGCCCTGCTCGTGGAGCCCGAGTATGCGCATCTTGTGGATACTTTTAAAGAGAATAAAGTGACAGCCATCGTCTCGTTGCCCTGTTATACCGAGGAAAACGTTGATTCTCAGCGCGGTGCCGGCAACTATCAGCGGATCCTCGCTGGCTTGAGAGTGCTCAACGCCGCTGGCTATGGCAGCGACCCAGAGCTGGAGCTGAATCTGGTCTACAATCCGATGGGCGCCTATCTGCCCGGCGCGCAGGGCGCGTTGGAGCAGGACTACAGGGACTTGCTGGGCAAGAAGCAGGGCCTTGTCTTTAACAGCCTGTTCTGCCTGGCCAATACGCCACTCGGGCGCTTTCGCAGTCGGCTTTTGGCCGCAGATGAGCTGGACGACTACCTGACCCTGCTTGCTGAGAGTTTTAATCCCGACACTGTGGCCGCGATGATGTGCCGCAGCCAGTTGAACGTCGATTACGACGGTAGATTATACGACTGTGAGATGAATCACGTCCTTGGGCTCGAGGCCGGTGGCGACTTTGGCAACATCTCCGAGCTCAAAGGCCATCCGCTTGCCGCGCGTGCAATACGCCTGAACGGCGGTTGCTACACCTGCACGGCGGGCAGCGGATCGAGCTGCGGTGGCTCGCTGGTCTGCGAGGCCTGATGGGCAGGGGCGGGCGCGAGGTGCAGACGGCGGGCGGCGAGCTGGCAGCAGGCGGCGAGCCGGCTATAGCCGATGAAAATGAGACACTGGCGGCTGGCGGCGAGCCGGCGGCTGGTGAGGCACGCGATGTGCACGAGGTGGTAGGCAGGCATTACGCAGAGGTGGCGCGTTCGGCGCGTCCCACCAGCTGCTGTCCGAGCAGATCGCCGAAGTTCTATGACGCCGCCGCGATAGCAGATCTGCCGTTGGAGGTGCTCAGCGCCTCGCGAGGCTGCGCCGACCCCCACAGCTTTGCTCACCTCAAAAGTGGCGAGCGCGTACTCGACCTGGGCTGTGGAGCCGGCATCGACTGTCTGTTGGCCGCCCGCGAGGTGGGTGAGGGCGGCGAGGTCGTGGGGCTGGACATGACGCCGGAGATGCTGGACCTGGCCCGCAACAGCGCACGCGAGGCTGGCTTTACCAATGTTCGCTACGTACAGGGCTACATCGAGGAGCTGCCCTTTGCCAGCGCGAGCTTTGATCTGGTGATATCCAACTGCGTGATCAACCTTTCCCCAGATAAGCCTGCGGTGCTGCGCGAGGCCTTCCGGGTGCTGCGGCCTGGCGGGCGTTTCGTGGTGGCCGACATCATCGCCCTGCGAGCGCTGCCCGAGCCCGCCGCCCAACAGCTGGCAGCCTTTCTGGGCTGCACCAGCGGCGTGCTCCTGCGTTCGGAATACGAGAGGCAGCTGCGGGCGCTCGGCTTTGCAGACGTCACCTTCAATGCCATCGATGCTTACCATCGCGACCGCCTGGAGCTGAAGGCTCGGCGTACCGAGCGGCAGGCCGAGCTGATGCAGATTGGTATTGAGGCTGCCGACAGCGCGATGGCCGGCTGCGTGATCTGCGCCCACCGTCCACCGCTTCGCGCTGCGTCCGCTTGACAAACTCCAGCAAATCGGTAAGATTACCTTCATCATATTGCGTCTAAGGAGTTTTTGTGCCCGCTGCTTTTGTACAACTACAGGTTACCAACCTGATGAACGGACGAATGTACCGCTAACGCCTCCGCCTCTCTTGCAGAGCGTGCGTCTACTCGGCTGTGTCCGCATAAGCAGTTACGCAAGTCCCTTGTTACAACCTGATACCGTCCACCCGTCATTTTTGTTCGCTGGCGGTTTCCCGACGGGTTTATGATCTCGGTACGTCCCTGCTTATCGCATCAACACAATACGCGACTTTGCAAGAGTCCTTCTCTCACTTTTTTTCGAGTGCCGGCGATCTGGTTGACTGCCCGCAGCCCGCAGGCCGCAAACCGCAGGCCGCAAGCAGCAGCCAACCAGGTCGGCAGCAAACAGCCAACCAAGACCAACTAACCAGAAAGGAACCAAGCAAAATGGCAAATGTAACCGACACCTCCAAGTGGTCTTTCGAGACCAAGCAGATCCACATCGGCCAGGAGGCTCCCGATTCGGCCACCGACGCCCGCGCGGTGCCCATCTACCAGACCACATCCTACGTCTTTCCCAGTGCGGCCTCTGGCGCCGGGCGCTTTGCCCTCGCAGAGCCGGGCAACATCTATTCTCGAATCATGAATCCCACCTCCGATGTCTTTGAGCAGCGCATCGCGGCACTCGAGGGCGGAGTCGCGGCTCTGGCGGTCTCTTCCGGCGCTGCGGCCGTCACCTACGCCGTGCAAAACATCGCTCGTTCTGGCGACCATATTGTCTCCGACAAATATATTTACGGTGGTACCTATAACCTCTTTCAGAAC
>JAISMZ010000275.1 GCA_031276475.1 Coriobacteriales bacterium | reverse complement strand
ATCCCCGAGGTCTAGTATTCCGTGATCTTGTGCCCCCCCAACCTATCCACCACCCCCCCCTCTGCCGTGCGGGGGTCAAACACCCGCCCGACAACCTGTCCCTGTGGCTCCGTTTTGCCGCCGTCTGAACTGTGACGTGAATTTCTCCAAAGTGCACCGGAAATTCACTCTCACTTGACAAATCAGCGTGAATTTTCTATCATGGCTTTCATGATTGACGAGAGAACCCAACAACAGATAACCGCGCTGCGAAAGGACTACGAGCTGCTCAGGCCGGGCAGGGAGGCGCTGCTTTCCCTGCTCGCGGAGACCGAGACGCCCGAGCAGGTCTACAACTCCAACGCCATCGAGAACTCCACGCTCAGCCTTAAGGACACCGAGCGCATCTTGCTGGAGCAGGAGGCGATGCGCAACGTCAGCGTACGCGAGCTTTTTGAGGCGAAGAATCTGGCGCGGGTCATCGGCTACCTTGACGAGCGGCCCAACCTGCCGCTCAGTGTTGAGAACATCACGTTGCTGCACCAGATGCTGCTCGGCGGCATCAACGACGAATTTGCCGGAAGGCTGCGCGGCGCGGGCGAGTACGTGCGCGTGGGCAGGCATATCGCGCCGCCTCCCGAGTTCGTGCGCGACCTGCTCGAGGAGCTTATCGCCACCTATAACAGCAGCCACGACCAGTATTTCATCAACGCCATTGCCCACTTTCATCTTCAGTTTGAGAGCATCCATCCCTTCTGCGACGGCAACGGGCGGATGGGTCGCGTGCTTATCAACCTGCAATTGGCCGCGCTCGGGTATCCGCCGGTAATTATTCGCAGCAAGGGCAAGCGGCGCGACTACTATCCGCTGTTTCAGGAATACGCCGACTCCCACGCCACAGACGGGATGGCGCTTTTGCTCTCGCGCACGCTGCGCGAGTCTCTGCACCGGCGGCTGGCCTATCTGCGCGCCCAGCGCGTCGTGCGGCTCACCGAGTACGCGCGCGAGGCCGGCCTCTCGCCGTCCTCCCAGCTCAACGCCGCCCGCCGCCAGACCATCCCCGCCTTTCGCGAGCGCGGCGTCTGGATGATAGGGGTGGAGGCGGCCGAGACGACAAAAGGCAACGGTCTGCTGATAAAGAAGAAAGAGGATACGTTCAGCCTTAAAACGCTGTTTCGCGACTACCAGGGCGACTATAAGCCCGAGATGCTCGACTGGGGCAAGCCTGTTGGCAGGGAGGTTCGGCTTTGGGTAGGGGGCGCATAACGGAGGCAGAAATGGAGACGCGGGGACGGCTTTGAGCGGGGAACACAGAGGTGTGAACACAGAGGGACGGTTCTTTTGTGTTCCTGGCAACAATGTTTCATCACGAGCAATGGTTTTCCCAGGAACACAAAAGAACCGTCCCTCTGTGTTCTGTGTTCTGTGTTCACAAAAGAACCGTCCCTCTGTGTTCCCCAGATGGTGGGCGGGGAATCGAATGGGCCAACGGGCAAGACATTGCACCACACGAGCTGTACGAGCTGTTCCGGGAACAACCGATCGGGGATCAAACCAACACAGTGTTGACTAACGCGCGGCATGTCGGTTATAATGCCGCTTATGAAAGTTGCTGAGAAGATAGCAGGCACTGCGGCTTTGGAAGCCGTCCCCGACCGCCGCACGTTGCGCACCAAGCGGGCGCTGCGTGAGGCCTTTGCCCAGCTGGTTGAGGAACGGGGACTGAGCGGCTTCAGCGTCAGCGAGCTGAGCGAGCGGGCCGACCTCAACCGGGGCACCTTTTACGCGCATTTTCGCGACCGAGACGACCTGCTGCGCTGCTACGAGGACGAGATAGTCGCCGACCTGCTGCTTTTTGAGAACCGGCTGCGGCAAGTCAAGCTGCGCGAACTGCTCGCCGCACGGCTCAGTGGCAAGCCACCGGCGGTCGCGGTTGAGCTGTTTGACGTGCTGCGCGAACACGGGGTGCTGTTGCGGGCACTGCTCGGCGAGCGCGGCGACGCGGCCTTTCAGACGCGGATCCGCGACGGCGTCTGCGCGAATTTAGTGCGCGTCGTTCTCCACAGCAAATACCGCGACAGGCCCACGCCGCTTACGGAATACTACATCGCCTATTACGCCTCCGGCGCGCTGGGGCTGATTCAGCGCTGGCTGGAGCGCGGCATGGCCGAGCCCTCCGAGCAGATCGCACGCATCCTGCTGACGGTTCTCTTCCTCAAGCCCGGCGATCCGATTGAACTTAAGGGAGGCGAATCAAAATGAGTGGCAGCGCGAGACATAACGAAGGACGCGGGGACGGCTCCGAGGGCGGACACAGGGATGGCTCCAACACAGAGGGACGGTTCTTTTGTGTTCCTGGGGACAACACAGAGGGACGGTTCTTTTGTGTTCCTGGGAAAACCATTGCCTGTGATGAAACTTTGTCCCCAGGAACACAAAAGAACCGTCCCTCTGTGTTGTGTTCGCCCTCGGAGCCGCCTGTCGCGCTGCACCTGGGGATCGACGTCGGCTCAACCACCGTTAAATGTGCGGTCCTGGATGTGGAGAATACCGTCGTCTATGCCGATTACCAGCGTCATCACACCGACATTCGTGCCACCATCGCCGAGATGCTTGCCCAGGCGGCGGAGTTTCTTGCCGAGGCGCCGGTCACGGTGGCGATTACCGGCTCTGGTGGGCTGCTGCTGGCGCAGTGGCTCGATCTGCCCTTTGTGCAGGAGGTGGTCGCCTCCAAGACCGCCGTGGACGCCCTGATCCCCCAGACCGACGTTGTCATTGAGCTGGGCGGCGAGGACGCCAAGATCATCTACCTGGGCCGCGCCGGCGACGGCATCGAGCAGCGGATGAACGGCACCTGCGCCGGCGGCACCGGCTCGTTTATCGACCAGATGGCGGCGCTGCTGGACACCGACGCCGCCGGCCTGGACGTTTTGGCCCGCGACGCCGAAACCATCCACCCAATAGCCTCGCGCTGCGGCGTCTTTGCCAAGACCGACGTTCAGCCGCTGCTCAACGAGGGCGCGCGCAAGTCCGACATCGCCGCCTCGATCTTTCAGTCGGTGGTCACCCAGACGATCTCCGGCCTGGCCTGCGGACGCCCGATCCGCGGCAACGTGGCCTTCCTCGGCGGGCCGCTGCAATATCTGCCGGAGCTCTGCAAGCGCTTCGTGTTAACGCTGCAACTAACGCCGGAGCAGACCATCCGGCCACCGGACGCCCACCTTTTTGTGGCGACCGGCGCGGCTCTGGCCAGTCGCGACCTGGGCACGCGCTCGCTGCCAGAGATACGCGCCCGCCTGGAGGCGCTCGGCAACACCCAGGGCTCCGAGGTCACGCGCCTGCCGCCGCTGTTTGCCACGCCCGCCGATCGCGAGGAGTTTCGCGACCGCCACAGCCGCGCCCACATCGCGCGCCGCGACCTGGCCGAGCACAGCGGCCCGGCCTTCCTCGGCATCGACGCCGGCTCCACCACCTTTAAGGCGGTGCTCATAAACGGCGACGGCGAACTGCTCTGGCAGCACTACGCCAACAACAAAGGCGACGTCGTCGGCGCCGCCAAAGCCGCGCTGGGCGAGATGTATGCGGCGATTGAGGCTGCTGCGCCCGCCACCTTCATCGCCCACACCACGGTCACGGGCTACGGCGAGGGGTTGCTCAAAGAGGCGCTGCGCTGCGACTCCGGCGAGATTGAGACCATCGCCCACCTGCGCGGCGCCCAGCACCTGCTGCCCGGCGTGGAGTTCATCCTCGACATCGGCGGCCAGGACATGAAATGCCTGCGCGTGCGCGACGGTGTGATCGACCACATCATGCTCAACGAGGCCTGCTCGTCGGGCTGCGGTTCCTTCATCGAGAGCTTTGCCGTCTCGCTAAACATGCCTGTGGAGGAGTTCGCCCAGGCCGCCGCCGCCGCCGTCTCGCCTGTAGACCTCGGTTCCCGCTGCACCGTCTTTATGAACTCGCGCGTCAAACAGGCCCAAAAAGAAGGTGCCTCCGTCGGTGACATCTCAGCCGGCCTGTCCTACGCGGTAATCAAAAACGCGCTCTTCAAAGTGATCAAGATCCGCGACCCCCGCGACGTCGGTGAGAAAGTCGTCGTCCAAGGCGGCACCTTCCTAAACGACGCCGTCCTGCGCGCCTTTGAGCTGCTCAGCGGCCGCGAAGCCGTGCGGCCGGACTTGGCGGGGCTTATGGGAGCCTACGGCGCCGCTCTGCTCGCCAGAGACCGCTGGGCGGCGTTGCCTGCGGTGGCTGCCTGCGGTCACGGGCCTAAGCCCGCTCCCTTGTCATCCACCTTGGCGCCTTGCCCA
>JAISMZ010000223.1 GCA_031276475.1 Coriobacteriales bacterium | reverse complement strand
TCTGGCCTTGACCCAACGGCCCAGCATCTGTTCGCCGATACCGAGCTCGCGGGCCGTCTGCGCGATTGGCTTGCCGGAAGAGATTACGTAGTCGGCGGCCTCTTCTTTGTACTCTTTCGTATAGATCCTTCTTGTCATCTTTTGCCTCCAGACATCTGTCGATACACAAAGGTATCAGGTTTGTCGTATGGGGATGGCGGAGACGAGCTTAATCCCGCCTGTCCCCCTATATCAGATGTCCGAGAAAACTATACACCCCACCCCAAGTAAAACTCAACCTTGACTTGACGGGGGGGGGGGGCGTATCATTGTATTTGTAGGAGTTCATACAATGAATGGTTTGGTGAAAGGGGATCTACCAATGAAACAAACGATGCAGGTGAAGACGACCGGCAAGCTAGTGCGCCTGGCGCTTGCGGCCACGTTGGCCTTCAGCCTCTTAGGCAGCGCGACTTTTGCCTGGGCGGAGGAAGACGCTGGTCAGGGCCTGGGGGAAACAACCGCTGCACCAATTGTCACGGAAGAGGCCGCAGGTACTGAGCAGGATGACACGACAGCCCCAACTGCTCCAGCTGATGATGGGCCCGACAGCGCGCCTGTGGTAGAAGATGATGAAACTCCCGAGCTGCAGGAGCCAGCGGTAGAAGAAGACGACACGTTCAGCATGCTGGCCGAGCTGGATCCACTGGTGGCAGCGGGTCTGCAATTGCAGTGGGCGAAAAAGTATGGTGGAACCAGTTTTGACTCTGTAGCTCCCACCCCAGACGGCGGTTACGTGGCGGTCGGCTCATCATATGATGCCATCATAGTCAAGTTTGATGCAGGGGGAAACGTACTTTGGGCAAAAAGCTATGGGGGAAGCAGCAGTGACGGTTTCAGTTCCGTTGTCTGCACTCCAGATGGTGGATACGTTGCTGTTGGCTATTCGAGTTCCGCGGGCGGCGACTTCAGCGCCACCAAGGGTATGTACGACGCCACCATCGCCAAGTTCGATGCAGATGGAAACAAGCTTTGGGCGAAAAGCTATGGGGGAAACTACAATGACAATTTTGACTCTGTAGCCCCCACCCCAGACGGCAGTTACGTGGCAGTCGGCTCATCATATTCCACAGACGGTGACTTTCCTGCTGCCAAGGGCCAACAAGACGCCATCATAGCTAAGTTTGATGTAAACGGAAACAAGCTCTGGGCAAAAAGCTATGGAGAAAATTTCGACGATTTCTTCTTCTCTGTCGCTCCCGCCTCAGATGGAGGATATGTGGCAGCCGGTAGATCGACTTCCGATAGCGGTTATGATGATGCCATCATGGCCAAGTTCGATGCAAACGGAAATAAGCTCTGGGTGAGAGGCTACGGGGGAAGCTCCAATGACTGGTTCACATCCGTCACTTCTACACCGGATGGCGGTTACGTGGCAGTCGGCTCATCATATTCCGCAGATGGTGATTTCCCTGTCACACAAGGATATTATGATGCTATCATAGCTAAGTTCGATGCAGAGGGAAACAAGCTCTGGGCAAAAAGCTACGGGGGAAGCAGCGATGACGACTTCATATCAGTTACCTGCACTCCAGATGGCGGATATGTCGCTGTTGGCTGTTCGGGTTTTTCAAACGGCGGTCTTGTCGCTACTGATGGCGTGCATGACATTATCATTGCCAAGTTTGATACAGGCGGAAGCAGACTCTGGGTGAAAGGCTATGGGGGAAACAATACTGACCAGTTTCGCTCTGCAGTCCCCACTTCAGATGGCGGTTACGTGGCAGTCGGCAACTCGATTTCCAACAGCGGTCTCGACGCCATCATCGCCAAATGGGTGCCGGCCCCACCCCAAGACATCGCCCCCCGCCGCCTGGACGGCGGAGGCGGTAGCCGCTACAAGACGATGCGCTCGGTTGTAGATACCTTCCTGTCCGTCTCACCAAAGCCAGACACCGTCATCTTGGCCAAAGGCACAAACTTCCCTGATGCCCTGTCCGCCGCAGGCCTTGCCGGGATATGCGGCGCTCCCATTGTCATCTCTGAGACTACTGCCTTAAGCGCAGAGGCAAAAGACGCCCTTTTGGCGGCAGGCCCTTCCAAGGTATATGTACTGGGCGATGCCGCCGGCTCTTTGCCCGACTCGGTACTCGCGGAGGTCAGATCTGCTGTTCCAGGCGCATCGGTAGAGCGCATCGCCGGCCCTGATCGCTATGCTACGGCACTGGCGCTCTACAATGTTGGAAAAAGCGTGCGCACCGGCTGGTCTGATACTGCCATCATCACCCGGGGAGATAACTTCGCAGATGCCCTGTCCGCCTCTCCTTTTGCCTGGGCCACACATTCGGCGATATTTCTCTGCGACCCTTCAGCTGGCCTGAGTGCGGCGGCACTTGACGCCTTGTCACAGGGCAACTTCTCCAAAGTATATATCCTGGGAGAAGAAAACTCCGTTCCCTCCTCAGTGATCACACAGCTTTCCTCAAGAGGTATCAACGGATACACCAAGGTCACAGACCCATCAGCTCTTATACCCTCAGCAGCCAATCGCATCGTCCGCCTTGCCGGGACAGATCGCTACCACACCAGCGTGCTTGTCGCCGAAGAGTCGATAGCACGGGCTGCTCGTATGGGTGTGAGCATGGGCCGTGACAACACCGTCATCGCCAAAGGCTCAGACTTTCCCGATGCCTTATCAGGAGGAGCTCTTGCAGGCTTGCTTCACTCCACACTGGTATTGGTAGATCACACCAGAGGTGACAGCGATCATGCCTTAAACAGCTTCATCGGTGCGCACAGAGAAGAGATAGGGACGATCTTTGTCTTGGGGGATGGCAAGTCCATCTCTGCTGAGTTTGCCGCTAAGCTGGAGGCGGCTAAGAGGTAGGAGGGGCACTGTCGCAAGGACGGCTGGGAGACAGGGACGGGCGGCGTTGTAACTGCGCTGTCTGTCTGCGCGAGCGCCGGGCAGCGAAAAAGACAGGCACACAGACGCGGCAGTCACGCTGCCCGTCCGCGCGGGCGCCGGTTATCTGAAGGGTTGCGTTGTGATACCCTGTTATCATGACTCATCCAGCCCCCGTAATTGAGGAGGAACAATGCCCACCATCACCGCCAAGGATGTCAAGGTACCGGCCGACGTGCTGCCGGAAGCTCGGGATATCTACATCGAGAACTACCTGAAGGCGACCCGCAACACCGGTCGGCTGATGCTTTATGCCTGCGACCAGAAGGTCGAGCACCTCAACGGTGATTTCTTTGGCGAGGGCATCGCGGCCGAGGACAACGACCCCGAGCACCTCTTTCGCATCGGCGCGCAGGGCGTGGTTGGCGTGCTGGCCGGTCAGCGCGGCCTGATCGCCCGCTATGCGCCGGATTACCCGGATATCAACTATCTGGTTAAGATGAACTCCAAGACCAACCTGGTAAAGACCAGTCAGGACGACCCCTACTCGCCGATGCTTTATTCGCTGGACTCGGTGCTGGTGTTGCGCGAGGCCGGCGTGAACGTCGTGGGCTTGGGCTATACCATCTATCTGGGTTCGGAGTACGAATCAACGATGCTTGCCGAGGCCGGTGAGCTGATTGCCGAGGCCCACGCCAACGGACTGGTGGTGGTGCTTTGGATCTATCCGCGCGGCAAGGCGGTGGCAGACGAGAAGGACGCCGACTTAATCGCCGGAGCAGCCGGCGTGGCGCTGTGCCTCGGCGCGGACTTCGTTAAGGTCAACCCGCCCAAGACCAGCGAGGCGGCTTCCTCCGCCACGCTTTTGGCCCGCGCCTCCCAGGCCGCTGGTCGCACCGGTCTGGTCTGCGCCGGTGGCTCCACGGTGGACGCCGAGAAGTTCCTCAGTTCGCTTTACGATCAGATTCATACCGGCGGCGCTTCCGGCAACGCCACGGGTCGTAACATCCATCAGCGCCCCCTGGACGAGGCTGTGCGTCTGACCAAGGCGATCAGTGCCATCACGCTGGCCGACTTTGAGGTCGCCGCGGCGCTGGATGTCTTCAACGGTAAGAGCGACTTCAACGTTTAAGTCGGGTGGGAAACCACAACTTCAGACAGGTCGGGATGAATGCCATCATCTCGGCCTGTCTGGTCGTTGTCGGCCTCTCTAGAACTGGCTCTCGTGGCGTTTGAAGAAATCGCAGCGGGGCGGAAGCTCCCTGAGGGGATGTCCGCCTGTCTCCAGATCTTCGGGCGACAGAAAAGGCTCATAGCCAGCGAAGATATGCTCCCAGGAGAAGAAGTCGGGCGCCGCGCCCGCCTCAGCGCCCTCAGCCGCGCCCGCCTCAGCGCCCTCAGCCGTGCTCGCCTCAGCGCCGTCAGCCGCACTCGCAGCAGCGTTGTCAGTCGCACTCGCCGCCAGTCCCCCCGCCCCAAGCGCCAGGTACTCGACTATCATCTCGGTGCCGTGCGGCGCGATGGGGTGCATTAAAACGGTTGCCACGCGCAGCAGGTAGAAGCTGTCGAGCAGGATCTGCCGGCGCGTCACGCTGTCCTCACCAGCGGCTTTTATGCCATCTGACCAGTACTTATTGGCGCGGCGGATGAAATCGCCGATCAACTGCATCACCGCGTGTAGCTCCACGCGGTGCATCAATTGTTCGTAAGTCAGTATCGTCTGATGCGCGTCCGCGACAAGCTCGGGCGCGGGCTCGCCCAGTGGCATCCGGCCGTCGTGCTCCTTTTGGGCGCTGTAGAAGCAGGAGCGGGCCAGGCGGTTAAAGACATTGGTCAGCAGCTGGCCCTCCTTGAGCACCGGGTCGGCGTCCTTCTCGCCGGCGCTGGGGTTTAAGGCCTTAGGCTGAAAGCTGGCCGGGCGCAGTCCCAGTCCAAGGGCCAAGAAGTGGGCGCGCAGTTGCTCGGCGGTGTAGTAATTCAGCAGATCATCGGCCATCGGCGGGCGCACGCTGCCCGACGAGGAGGCCTTCTTACCGAGGAACTGTAAATGATAGTTAGCTATTAAGTGCGATTGCTGTAGCTCACCCGGCGCGGCGGTCGGCCGCGGCTCGTGGTCTTGGGGCAGAGCGCTCCACATCGCCGTCTGGGCGACGCCGTAAAAGTAGATGTTGTCCTGGCCGATGAACTGATAGACGACAGAATCGGGGCTGCACCAGAAGTCTTCCCAGGTTGCGCCGGGGCTGGCGGGGCGGCCGGGATTCAGGCTCTCGATGTCGCGCCCGGCGTTTTCCAGCCAGCAGCGGGTAAAGCTGATCGGTGCCCAGAGCGACTCCGGCCAGCACCAGACCGTCAGGCCCTCGCGGTCCTCGATGACCGGCGCCGGCACGCCCCATTCGATGTTGCCAGTGATCCTGAAGGGCACCAGCGCCTTGCCGGTGCGGTAGCGTATCGCCTGCGCGTCCAGCACGCTGCGGGCCAGATCGCGCTCCTCAAGGCGGGCGAATTCCAGCTCAAAACTCTGCTTGCCCTTCTCCACAGCACGAAACACGTGCGGCGGCAGGGTGGTGGCAAGCTGCTGGTAGTCCTGAAGATGCTCCTGCTTGACGTAGATGATTGGCGGTACCAGAAACTCCTCGATGGTGTTGCTCAGCACGGGACGCACGTCGGGACGCTCGCGCTCTTGGGCTACGTGGTGGCCAAGCAGCTCGCGAAAGGCCGGCAGGTCAAAGTACCAGTTGATGACATCGCGCATTACCGGCGGCTGCCCGCTGAGCGTGCTGATGGGCGCAATCAGGTCGCGGGGCAGGTACTGGTGACCGAGGTCGCACTCGTCGGCCCAGGCGTGCTCAGACTTACAACCGGGCACCGGGCAGCGTCCGATGACCTGGCGGCCATTCAGGAAGGCCTCGGCCTGCTGGTCAAAGAACTGGGCCGTGGCGATGGCCTGCAAATGGCCGTTTTCGTAAAGCCTGTGGATGATATCGGCCGTTACCTGGGCATGTACCGTCTTGGAGCGGCCCAGCCCCGATCCCTCATAGATGTCCAGCGAGATGTTGTAGGCCTTTAGCGTGCGCACCTGGGCGTCGTGGTTTTGCTGCACATAGTCGGCGATGCTGCCGGCAAAGGCCTCGCTTTCCCTAAGCTTGCGGTAGCCCTCGTCAATCGGCGAGCCGTAGCAGTCGGTGCCGCAGACAAACAGCACGTTGGCCGCGCCGATGCGGTCGCGCAGGAAGCGGGCGTAGCAGTCGGCCGGCACAAAAACGCCGCCGATGTGGCCAAAGTGCAGGCCCTTGTTGCCGTAGGGCATTCCAGCGGTAACAACGGCTCGTTGGGGGAATTGCGGGCGCATGGCATCCTTTCGTGTCATAATAGGCTCAGCTGTATATGATAGCCGATGTGGCGCAGCTTGACGGTGGTCAGTTAAAGGTGATTGGACAGGAGTTATCAGATGAGCGATTTTGATTTCAGGCAGCTTGGCAATGACCTGCTCGCCGGCGTCAGCGACGCGGCTGAGAGTGTGGCCGATGCGGCCCGCTCAGTTGGCAGCGACGCGAGCCGCTACAAGTCTTTCCTGCAAGCCGGGCGCTACCTTGACGCCCACGATCTTGTCTCAACGCACGGCGGCAACCTCAGTACCTGCGACGGCCAGAACCTCTGGATCAGCCGCACAAACGCCCTGCTTGGCTTTTTGATGCCCAGTGACATCGTCGCCTGTTCGCTGACGGCGCCGGGAGCGGCAGGCGTAGCGGTTGCACCGGGAGCGGCGGGAGCTGAAGCAACATCGGCCCCGACTGCCGCAGCCCCGACTGCTGCAGCAACGTCGGCCACGGCCCCGCCGGGCTCAGAAGCGGACGCACGCGCTTCGCGGGAGCTGCCGGTGCATCGAGCGATCTATCAGGCGGCCTTCTCAAGCTCTGGAGAGGGACGTCCGCTGGCCATCGTCCACGCCCACCCGCTTACCGCCATCGCTCTCTCGCTGGCCGCTGAGCAGATTCAACCATTGGATAGCGAAGGTCTCTATCTGCTTGGAGAAGCGGTGCCGGTCATCGCCCCAAAGGAAACCATCGCCAGTGACGAGGCGGCCGAAATGCTGGCTTCGCTTATGGCAAAGGGCATCCGCTGCGCACTGATTCGTGGCCATGGCTCCTTTGCTTTGGCCAGTGACCTTCTTGCGGCTTTGCAGTTGACGGTGGCTCTGGAGCGCTCGGCAAAGATGCGCGTTTTATTGTCTGCTGCTTACGGCTGAAAATTGTCTGGCCTGTGATGTAATTCAGCGCAAGCACTGCTATACTGTGCATAAGAGGATTTTGGAGAAGAGAGAGAGGGCAGGGTCATGTTCTGTATGAAATGTGGTACGTCTCTTCCTGAAGACGCGGCATTTTGCCCCGAATGTGGGGTGCCTGTGGAGAAGTTACCACAGCCTGAGGTTGTGCCCGTACCCGCAACGCCCGTGCCGTCGCCTGCTGTTGCGGTGCCCGTGCCTGCTCCGGTTGCGGTGCCCGAGGAATCCGCTGTTGCGGTGCCCGTCCCGCCGTACGAAGCCGCATCCGTCCCCGTGTATGCGCCTGCCCCGCAGTACGAAGCAGCGCCTGCTCCGGTGTATGCGCCCGCCCCATCGTCCGTTCCAGAACGGCCCGGCAAAGGCACGCGTAAAAAGTTGCCCCTGGTCATTGGCGTCATCGTCGCCGTTGTGGTCATCGCCGGCGGCGTTACCGGGTTTTTGGTCTGGCAGGAGAGCAAGCGTGCCGAGGACTACGCCAACGCCCAGGCACTTATGGGCTCTGGTCGTTATGAGGAGGCGCTGGAGTCCTTCACTGAGCTTGGCGACTATCAGTATTCCCAAGATCTTGCCGCCCTCAGTCAGGATCTGCTGGACAAGCAGGCGGCCTTCGATCTGCTGGAAGCCGGTGACCTGCAGACAGCCAAGCCCCTGCTCGAAAGCATCATCGCCAAGACCAGTGATCAGTCGCTGATTGGCGATTGCAATAACGCTCTAACCTACATCGCCGCCAGTGAGCTTTTTGACGCCAAGGACTACGCCGCAGCCCGCGAGAAGCTGGGGCCAATCATAAGCGCCGATATTCCCGGTGCCCGAGAGCTGGACAACAAGTGCGGCTACGCTCTTGCAGAGGCCGAGCTCAGCGCTGGGCATAATTACGCTGCCTACACGGGTTTCTCGGCGCTTGGCGACTATTCGGATGCCGCTGCTCGCGCCGAGACCTGCAAGTTGCCCTTTCCGGCGACCGGCGAGCTTTGGCATAATCCCGATTTCTACTCCACATCATCAAGTATCAGGATAGATTGCAGCAATGTCAGCGCGGCGCATTATTACAAGATTTACGCGGGCGAAACCTTGGTGGCGCAGCTGTTCATCAACGGTGGTGCCAGCCATGAGTTGGAACTTCCCGCCGGCAGCTACACCATCAAGGAGGCCACCGGCGATATGTGGTGGGGCCCCGATGATGCTTTTGGCCCAAAGGCCCACTACGAAATTATGACCTTTGGCGACGGCGCGACGACCTATGATCTGGGTGACAACCGCATCGTTACCATTACCCTGAACACCTCGGCCGAAGGCGACAGCGTTGGCGGTCGCAACACCGACCTGGAGAATTTTTAGTGAGATGAGAACTCACGCCGGATCTGCTGTGAGTTCTCATCCACAGCTATTAATGGTTTGAACACCTGCGCGCGTACGCAGGATCATTGGTTATGGGTGGCTTTATGCAAAAGTGTTTGATTGTTGTTGACTTTCAGAATGACTTCGTCTCTGGCTCGCTTGGTTTTTCCGGCGCGGAGTCGCTTGACCCCTTAATTATGGAGAAAATAGAGCGGTATCGCGCCAATGGCGACGTCGTTGTCTTCACCTTTGACACGCACGGCCCGGACTACCTGAATACACAGGAGGGGAGGAACCTGCCCGTGGCGCACTGCGTGGAGGGAACCGCTGGGCATGATTTGTATGGCGGCGTCGCACAGCTGGCACAGGACGGCGACCGGCGCTTTTACAAGGACAGCTTTGGCTCCGATGAGCTCTATCAGTATCTGCGGGCGACGCCTTTTGAGCAGATTGAGCTGGTCGGGCTGGTCTCCAATATCTGCGTTATCGCAAACGCCGTTCTTGCCAAGACGGCACAGCCACAGACGCCGATAGTCGTTTGTGCAGCGTGTACCGCCAGCCACGACGCGCACCTGCACCAAGCGGCGCTAGACGTGATGGGCGGCCTGCAGATACAGGTGGTCTGAGGTTTTCAGCGAGTCAAAGAAACGGTATTATCGTGCGCCAGGGGAACGATTTCAATCGTGTAGCCCAGCGGATGCAGCACCTTAAAAAGCGTATCGATCTGAGGCGTGGCTCTCATGCTTTCAAGCCGGGCTATGGCGGGCTGTTTAACGCCGGACATCTCTGCGAGCTCGCGCTGAGACAATCCTTTTTGTTCTCGCGCCTCAATCATCTTTCCTATCAGGGCGATTTCAAAATTGATGCGCTCCCTGTCTGCTGGACTTACCCTTGCCTCATCGTTAAAGTAATCCGAAAAGGTATTGATCTCTTTTTTTGATGACATGCTTATTCACCGTACCTTTCAATAAAATCCTTCATCTTCGTCCGCGCACGCTCAATTTCATGGGGCGGGGTTTTGCGTGCTTTTTTAATATAATGATGGAGGAGTACAAATTTGTTGTCCTTCCAATAAAAGAAAAATATACGATTGGCAAGCGGACGAAGCTCCCACATACTCCCATCAATGTGCTTTATTATTGGCTGGCCTACCCGTGTCCCAAATCTTTCCAGAGCTCCGATGTAGGCAAGGATTTTATCGCGATTGATTCGCTCTGACTTACTCGTTTCGCCTCTACGCATCAGCTCGTCGAGATATTCAACGATGTCGGATTTCCCCTTTTTATCGTGATAGAATATTACTTCATACATTTGCGGCCTCCTGCGTAATAGATCAATGATAACATTTTTGTTATCAGACGTCAAGGGCATGGCGTTATCGCTGTGAGCTATTTTGCGAGGGCAGTAAGTGGTGCCCGAGGTGAGAGTCGAACTCACACGTCCGAAGGACAAAGGTTTTTGAGACCTCCGCGTCTGCCATTCCGCCACTCGGGCTTTGAGGTTCTGGTGTTCGGGAGTTTACAGAACCGACTTCCCGCTACCGCACCAGCTGTTATCGTGGTATTGTAACACGAGTGCGAAAATCGGGCGACCGAAGCCAAGTGCGGTCTGTCCCTCGCCGTCCCCAACCAGAAAGGCGTGTGAGCGACGGATGTATGTCGTATTTGTAACCGGTGGCCTGGCTTCGGGCAAGAAGACGGTCTGCGAGCTGCTCGGCAAAGCCGGCGCAACCGTGCTGGACTTGGACGCCATCGCCAAAGAGGAGCAGGAGGACGAACAGATCCTGGCTCAGCTGACGGAGGCCTTTGGCGACGATTTGCTCAACGCCAATGGCACGCTTGACCGCAGGCTGCTGGCTGAGCGGGCCTTTGCCACGCCGGAGGATGCCGAGCGTTTGAACAGCATCTGCTGGCCGGCGGTAAGCGAGCGGCTCTCCGACATCGTGCTTGGCGGCGGCTGCCAGATGCGCAACAGCAATGAATTGGTGGTTGTGGAGATACCGCTTTTGGTTGAATCCGGCGGTTTTCGTGACTTGGCCGACGAGGTGATTTGCGTCGTTGCTCACGAGGACATTCGCCGGGCGCGGGCACAGGCCCGGGGCATGTCGCCAGCTGATGTTGAGAACCGCCTGGCCCTGCAGGCAACAGCCGCCGAGCGCATCGCCATAAGCGACGTGGTGATTGAGAACAACGACTCGCTGGCCGCGCTGGAAGAGCAGGTGAACGGCTGGCTGGCCGCGCACCGCGCCCGCCTGGAGCTTTAGGGCGTCACGCCGCAGCGCCGCGACGGCTCTAGCCGTGCATGGTCGGCGTCCTTCTCCACAGCTGATCGTCGCAGCACCCCGCACCGCTGCACCGCCGCAGCACCCCGCCAGCGAAAGGAGGACAGAGCAGTGGCAGAGATGGACGGCAAGCTCCGAGAAGACCAATTGGCCGTGGCCGACTTTGAGGTCCAGGCACCCTTTGAGGCGGCCGGCGACCAGCCCAGGGCGATTGACGAGCTGGCCGAGGGCGTAAGCAGCGGTGCGCGCTACCAGACCCTGCTTGGCGTTACCGGCTCGGGCAAGACCTTCACCATGGCCAAGACCATCGAGCGCGTTCAGAAGCCGACCCTGGTGATGGCCCCCAACAAGACCCTGGCCGCCCAGCTGGCCTCTGAGCTGAAGGAGTTCTTCCCCAAAAACGCGGTGGTCTACTTTGTCTCCTACTACGATTATTACCAGCCCGAGGCCTACGTGCCCACAACCGACACCTTCATCGAGAAGGACGCCTCGATAAACGAGGAGGTAGAGAAGCTGCGCCACGCCGCGACCGCCGCCCTGCTCTCGCGCAAGGATGTCATCGTGGTGGCCTCGGTGAGCTGCATCTACGGCATCGGCTCGCCGGCCGACTACGCGGGGATGGCGGTTTTTGTGGATAAGAGCCAGCCCCTGAGCCGCGACGCGATGATCCACGGGCTGATTGACATCCAATACGACCGCAACGACTATGAACTCCTGCGTGGCACCTTCAGGGTGCGCGGCGACGCCGTGGACGTCTTTGCGCCTTACGCCGACAACCCGCTGCGGGTCACCTTCTTTGACGAGGATGTGGAGGAGATCGTCGACTTTGACGTCGTTAGCGGCGAGATTCTCAAGTCCTACGAGAGCGTCCCCATCTGGCCGGCCTCGCATTATGTGACCGCCCGGCCAAAGATTGAGCACGCTCTGGGCACCATCCGCGCAGAGCTTGACGAGCGGCTGCGGGAGTTTCGCGGTGCCGGCAAGCTCCTGGAGGCCCAACGCCTGGAGATGCGCACGCTTTATGACCTGGAGATGCTGGAGACGATGAGCTTTTGCTCGGGGATAGAGAACTACTCGCGCCATCTGGACGGCCGCGCCCCCGGCGAGCCGCCGTTTACGCTGATCGATTACTTTCCCGACGACTTCCTCTGCATCATCGACGAGAGCCACGTTACCGTGCCGCAGATCCGCGGCATGCACGAAGGCGACCGCTCGCGCAAGATTACCCTCGCCGAGCACGGCTTTCGCCTGCCCAGCGCCCTGGACAACCGGCCGCTGCGCTTTGACGAGTTTGAGGCGCGCGTCCCGCGCTTCATCTACGTCTCGGCCACGCCCGGCGACTACGAGCTGCGCGTCTCAGAGCGGCGGGTGGAGCAGATCATCCGTCCCACCGGCCTGCTCGACCCCGAGATCATCGTCGCGCCCGCCACGGCCCAGATAGACGACATCATCGCCAAGGCCAAAGAACGCGTGGAGCGCTCGGAGCGCGTGCTGATCACCACGCTGACCAAGAAGATGGCCGAGGACCTGACCGACCATCTGCTGGATCGCGGCGTTAACGCCCGCTACATGCACTCCGACATCGGCACGCTGGAGCGGGTGGAGATACTGCGCGATTTGCGCCTGGGCAAGTTTGATGTGCTGGTGGGCATCAACCTTTTGCGCGAGGGGCTCGATCTGCCCGAGGTCTCGCTGGTGGCCATCCTCGACGCCGACAAGGAGGGTTTCCTGCGCAACCACCGCTCGCTGATCCAGACCATTGGGCGGGCCGCCCGCAACGTCTCTGGCCAGGTGATGATGTATGCCGATAAGGTAACCGACTCGATGCGCTCGGCGATTGAGGAGACCCGCCGCCGCCGCGAGCTGCAGATCGCCTACAACCGCGAGCACAACATCGAGCCGGCCAGCATCCGTAAGGCAGTCAATGACATCATGCAGTTCGTTGAGCTGGCCGCCGCCCAAAGCGCCGGCGGGGCAGGGGCGGGCGGCCGCGGCACTTCGGAGGGCGAGGCGGGGCAGGCCGCTGAGCGTCTGGCCGTGGAGCTGGCCGCGCTCGGCCGCGAGGAGGTGGCGCGGATCATCACCTCGATGGAAGACGAGATGACCGCCGCCGCCGCCGATATGGACTTTGAGCAGGCCTCGCGCCTGCGCGACCAGGTGGTGCGGCTGCGGGCGCAGATCGAGGGCACCTCGGAGTCTGCCGTTTTGGAGCGCCTGCGCGACACGGCCCGCAAGGGCAGCCGCTACGGTGCCCGTAAGTCCCGGGCGCGCTCGCGGCGGTGATGGTGGGGCGGAGACATCAAAAGGGGGGAGGGAGCGGGGAG
>JAISMZ010000120.1 GCA_031276475.1 Coriobacteriales bacterium | reverse complement strand
GCCGCCGCCAAAGGCCCCGGGCAGGATGAGGCTGATAATCAGCAGCGGCAGGCTTATGGCAACGATGCCGATACCGCGGCTTATCAGGTCGATCTCGGGACCGCAGATGATACTCAGCAGTCCCAGGACGGCCAGGGCGACGTTCAGCCCGTCGGGGATGGTCATCGTATCGGCGTCTATTAAGGTGATGGTCAGCAGCACGCTCAGCACCGCAAAGCAAAGCGCCGCCGCGGCCACGGGAGCCCCAGCGCCCAGCAGCCAGGGGTCGGCAGGGAGCAGGGGAGGGCCGGTCTCCTCCATAAGTAAGAGCGCCGCGCCTGCGTCCGGGCCGAGGAAGGCAAACCAGCTGAGCAGCGCCAACAGGCCGCCGGTCAGCTCCACCAGCAGGTAGCGGGCGCTGATTGGCTCGTGGCAGTAGCGGCAGCGTCGGCGCAGGGCCAGGTAGCTGAGCACGGGGACGAGGTCGGTGGCCGCAAGCGGATGTTCGCAGTTGGGGCAAAACGAGCGGCCGCGCACAAAGTCCAGCCGCCGTGGGATGCGATAGACCAAGACGTTGAGGAAGCTGGCAATCACGGTTCCCAAGAGGAATACCAGCACAAAGATGATTATGGTCAGCGCAAGTTGCATCATTTCATTATAATCGTCATCGGCGCGAAATCTGCCGCGAGTGCGGTGCTGTTTCGTGAATGTGGTGAACAGCCGCGAGCGCGGTGCTCGCGGACAGAAGACCGATGAGAGGATCAGGTGAAGAAGATGGACGAGGTTTACGAGTTCTTAAAGAAGACCGAGACCTACTATCTGGCAACGGTGGAAGGCGACCAGCCACGCGTGCGGCCCTTTGGCACGGTGGACATCTTCGAGGGCAGGCTCTACATCCAGACCGGCTTGAACAAGCCGGTGGTCAAGCAGCTGCAGGCTAATCCCAAGGCCGAGATCTGCGCCTTTGCCGACGGCCAGTGGCTGCGCGTTGCCGCGACGCTGATCCATGACGACCGTATCGAGCCGCAGGAGCACCTGCTGGCCAACTATCCCTCTCTGCAGGGGATGTACGCCGCCGGCGATGGCAACAACGCGGTGTTCTACCTCAAAGACGCCACAGCGACCTTTGCGACCTTTGGCGGCGAGCCCAAGATCGTGAAGTTCTGAGGCTTTAGCTGAATCTGCACCGGGCGGCGGGGCAGATTGCCCCGCCGCCCGGCAAAATGAACGGACACGGGGACGGTTCTAACGTCCTACGTTGCGAAGCTTCTGCAACGTCAAAAACTTTGGGGAGCGGAAGACGTTAGAACCGTCCCCCCATCCCCGTTTTGTCCTGGGCTGGGATACTACAAAAAACTCATAACATCTGCTATACTACCTTTTCATCAGTTTTCAGTGGTAATGAGAAGGTGAGTAGGATGTGCCCGTGATTATCCACAATAGGTCAAAGCTCTATTCTGGTGAGCAGATAGGGACAGTGATTAAGGCGCGCCGTCAGACGCTTGGGCTGACCCAGCAGGATCTGGCGGATCGGCTTGGATGCAGTCAGCGCTGGATATGGGAACTTGAGCAGGGCAAGGAGAGCATCTACCTGAGGCGCCTGTTGCGGCTTTGCCGCGAGATGGACATCAAACTTCTGGCGGAGTTGGATATCGAGGTTGGCGACAACGATGGCTGATCGACGCTCGCGAAGGCTGGCGGTGCAGCTCTACGGTGTGGTGGTCGGCCATATCGTGTATTCGGATCAGGATACTCGGGATTTTGACTTTCGGGTCTCGCCGCAGGCGCTGGACAGGTTTTCGCTGCACAGCCGGATCTTAAGCCTTGCTGTCCCGCTTGATATAGCCCCCGATAAAAAGCGGGTGCAACATCGTCGCAACTTCTTTCACGGTCTGATACCCGAGGGTAAGGCTCGTCTGAATCTTGCGCGACTGACAGGCGTGGCTCCCGAAGACACCATTGGCCTTCTGGCCGCGCGCGGGCTGGATCTTGCTGGCGCGTTAATGATATACGGGGATGACAACGAGCCTGAGATATCCGCTGAGGCGCGTCCAGTGAGCAACCGGCAGATCAGGCAGATGTTGGAAAGCGATGAGGAATTCCCGCTTGGCAATGTGCGAGAGACGGGCCGCACTTCGCTGGCAGGGTTTCAGGACAAGATAGTCCTTGCACAAAAAGACGGACAGTGGCATCTGGCCGAGAACGGGGTTCCATCCACGCACATCATCAAACCGCATACTAACAGATGGCCGTCGCTGATCTACGACGAGGCCTGGAGCCTGCAACTGGCCAGAGCCATCGGCTTGGTGGGCTACGACAGCTTTCTGTACGACTTTAACGGGTTGGACGCCTTGGTTATCGAGCGCTACGACCGGGATCCGGCTGTTGAGGGATACCGCGTTCATCAGGAGGACTTCGCTCAGGCCTTCGGTATTCCCGATGAGCGCAAATATGAGGAACTGGGTGAAGCGTGGAGCCTGGAACGCGTTGCCGATGCGCTTTATCATCACGCAGGCAATACCGACATCAAAGACTTTGCCCGACAGATCATCTATGCCCTGGCAACGGGCAACCTGGATATGCACGCAAAAAACATCGGGCTGCTGCATCTGCCCGACGAGACGCTGCGTCTTGCCCCGGCCTACGACATCCCGCCGCTTGCACATCATGGCTTGGGAGAGAACCTGGCGTTCAGGGTGGATGGAGTAATCAAGCATTCCCAGGTGAGTACCGAGCATATTCTCAAAGAGTTTCTCAACTGGGAGGTGGAGCCCTTTGCTTCTAGAAGTGCAACCCGTGCCTTCATCCTCGCTGAGCTGGAGGCTATCGCCGCCGCTGTTAGCCGCATGAGGCTGCCTGATAAAGCCTGTCCCGGGCTGGTTGCAGACGTCAAGGCGAATCTGAAGCGCCTGCTGCGCGGTACTCACGGATAGAAGACCAAGGAGGGTCGCAGGACATAATGGGGACGGTTCTGAGGCGGCGGCAAAAAAGGGCCATGGGGACAGGCCATCTGGCTCTGTTTTGGGACG
>JAISMZ010000105.1 GCA_031276475.1 Coriobacteriales bacterium | reverse complement strand
GATGTTAAAGATGGCGGTGTCTGCCTTGGAGGCAAAAAGTGAGTCGGGGTCAAAGAAGTGCGCCCAGACGATCTGGACAAGCTCGGCGGGCATGACCGGGTAGCGGCCGATCATGAATGAGACCAAAAAGGCCGCAAACAGGGCCGTGACGATGATAATCTTTACTGCCAGGCGTATCTTGGGGCTAAACATCAAGCGGGCGGCCTGAAGTTTGTCCGCATCGGGTGTAAGAGTAAGCCTCGCGTCTGCCCGCGCGCGCATGGATGCACCATGTCGGGCTCCAGCCCTCGCGTCTGCGCGCGCGCGGGCAGGCTTTGCCTGCTTCATCTCTTACCCTTCCTTCTCTACTCGCGCCTGCAAGACTGATGCCGCGTTAAACGGTTACTGCCAGGTAACTTTACTGGCCGTCCCCGCCGGCCGATACCCGGATATATCCAGACTGCCCTCGGAGTTATCGGCAGAAAGATCAAGGTCATAGCGCTCATAGAGTGCACCGAGGTCATCTCCGTAGTCAGCCGTCACCTTGACGGCCTCTGCCAGCGAAAGCCCACTGCAGACAGCAATCGCATACTGATAATAGGATGAATCCACGCCCTCCTCCCCGTCAGCGGTCGCCTCCATGGCGCGCTGGTAGTAATAATCCAAGAGCCGCGCAAAACGATTTCCAAGCTGGCTGGCGGCAATGACGTCATCACCAAGATAGATAAAGCCGATGGTCACCCGATGCGTCTGCGGGTCTGCAAAAGCGCTCAGGCTGAGAATTGCGGAGAAGAGCTGCTCGGCGGCCTCCGCGTCCTCGGCATAGGCCTCCGCCTGGCCGTAGAGATATCGGTCGCTCAGCGCCTGCGCGGCCGCCTGCACACACGCAGCCTCCCGCTCATCTGCCGGTTCCTGCTCGGAGGCGATCAGCCCGGTGCCGTCCATGCCGTCGGAGCCGTCCGTCGCAGCCGCAGCGCCATCCGTAGCATCCGCTCCAGCTGCCGTCCCGGCCGCGGAACTGGCGGCACGGGAGGGATCGTCAAAGCCGGGGGGCTGTGCGGACAACTCGGGGGCCGCACAGCCCCCGAGCGCCAGGGCGGCTACTATCATCAGAACCGCCGCCAGGCGGCGCAACACAACACGAGGATCTTGTGCAATCATAGTCATACCTTTCACAGAAAGCGGACTGCCTGCCGCAATGCCCTGCCCGCACAACGGGCGCCCGCAAGGCGCGGCAGTTGCCACAAAGCAGAAGCTCCAGGGAGGCGCCGATAAAAGCTTTCCGCCCCACGGAACTCAGTCGCTTTGCTCCTTTAAGTTCCGCGGGGGCCCTGGGGCACCGCAGCTCTGTTGGCAGGCAGACGGCGTTGCAGGCGAAAGCGCGTGAGCATCGTCACCGCGCCGCCAATGATCACAAGACCGGCCGCCGGCAGCAGGAGGCGGGCATAGGGGTTTTCTGCCATGATCACCGGTAGCTCAGTAGCCAGCTGATTCATCATCTGATAAACGTGCCAGCCGCCGCTGAGGCCACCTGCCCCGGCGCCGTCTGAACCACCTGAGCCTCCACCGCCACCGTTAGATCGCCTGCCTTCGCCCAGAGCGCCTGCGGCAAGCATGCCGTCCTCGTCGCCGTTGCCCGCTCCGTTGCCGTCGCCGTCACCGTCGCCGTCGCCATTGCCGTCGCCTGTCCCGTTGCCGCTGCCGGAGCCCGACCCAGTACCTGAGCCACCCCCACCGTTGCCACCTGAGGAACCGTCGTCCTTGTAGCCGCTGGTATTGTCGTTAGAATCAAAATGCACGGGAGGCTTGCCCTTAAGGTAGATGACGATCTTCTCCACACTGTGAATGGAGCGCGAGGCGTTAACATCTTTGGTTGAGGTAGAGCCAAACATCAGCCGCGAGCAGGGGTTGAGGGCCGAATAATCGCCGGGCACAAAGCTCGTAGAGGCATCGTCGCTGTACAGTGAATACCAGCTGTAGGAGGTGGCAAGCATCGGATAGACCTGCTGCGCGCCGCCGATGATTGATCCGTCGCGGGCGATCAGCGAGAAAAAGTAGCGGCTGTGGCCAAAAAGATAATCGTAACTGACGGTCATACCGCCTGCGTACTGGCCTGCCTGTGAGCCTACGGGAAAGATGCGGAATATCTGAATGTCTTCGGGTTTTACCTCCAGTGCGTCGGTAAAGGTGATGAAGGGCACCCCGCGGGCGTTTGACTGATAGTAATGGATTCGGTTCGTGTCCGTGTCATGCGATTGGATGAAGGTATAGCTGGACCTGCTGGTCGACATCGCCACGAGTTCGGAGAACTGCCAGGTAAGCTCCTTGTAGACTGTCTCGCTGGGGTCGTCCTCAAAGAGCACCTGCACGGTAAACTGCGCGGGCGTTGTGCCCGAGCCGCCGGGATCATCGCTGCCGTACTTGCCGGTGTCACTGGTCACCCAGACCGTACCGAAAAGCCAGCCGTCGCCTATGCCATTGGGCATTCGCACGCTGACCTTGACGATGCCGTCGTCACGAGCGACAAAGTAACCGGACTGCGACTCGATGTAGGCCATGTCGGTATTGGAGACAGACCAGATAAGGCCGTCGAGGGCATCGCTGCCACTGAAGCGCGTCTGCCCGCTGGAATAGGTGACGAGCGCGTAGAGACGGAGCTGGCCGTCCGACTTGTCAAAGAGCACGCCCTTATCGCCATAGGGCCTTCTGTCTGCGTCGGTAACGTCGATGCGCGTGGGCAGGCCCAGCTCATTTTGCCCGTAAACGCGCACCGTGATGGTAGCGGTAACACTGGGCTTGACGGCCACCCATGCCGTGATAGTCGCCGTGCCGTCGCCCTTGGCGGTAACGCGTCCGGTAAGGGGATGGACCTCGGCAACTGCAGAGTCGCTGCTCGTATAGTTGAGCGTGTCGGACAGCAGCTGTACACCCGAGCCGGCCTCGGTATATGCGGCCGCCTGCAAATCGAGCGTGCCGCCGCGCGTGAGGATGCGCGGGTCGCTGAAATTTGAACCGGAGGTATAAACCGGCAGCGCACCCATGAAGGGATAATCGCCCAGATACAGGCGGCTGATCGCCCGTGGGTCGGTTATGCTGCCGGCAGTCTGGTTGCTGACCGTCAGCGTCACCTCGTTGTTTATCCCTGAGACTTGAGTAAGCCACACCCGGATTCTGCTTTCGCCATTGGCTTTTGCCCGCAGCAGATTGTTGCCTGGCGTTATCTCGGCAACGGTGGTGTTTGAGGATGTCCAGCCCAAGGGGGTTTCAGCGTAGTTGTTTGTGTACAGCGTGCTCGTGCCGTCTTTGCGCAGCGCCCGGGCCACGAGCGATATCGTTCCGCCCTGAGTGCTGATGGCCAGGCTCGTCGCCATCGTAAACTCCCCGTGGGCATCCACCGTGCCGATCTGCACCGCGTAGATGGAGTTGTCAATAAAGGTTCCTACCTTGATGTCGATGGTGGCTATCAGCGGCCCTTCTGCCGCCGAAAAGCCAGGGGGCCAGGTGACGGTGATCCTTGTGATGCCGGGTCCGATGCCGGTTACCTTGCCCGATGAGTCCACAGTAGCAGCCAGCGGGTTGGAGCTTTTCCAATCAGGCGCAGACGGCAGGCTCTGATTTGAGTTCTCCGCGGTGGGATCCCAACTGCTATAAAATATGCTGTTTTGATCTTTGCCCTCTATTACGGCAGTGTAATCAGTGTCCTGCACACAAGCGCTCTCACCGATCTCTGGCGCGCGAGGGACGAAGATCTGATCATCTGGCGAGTCACCTTCCGGGTCCCCATCATCCGATGAGTCGTCGCCATCTGAAGGCTCGTCATCGTCGCCATCTGAAGGCTCGTCATCATCGCCGTCCGAAGGCTCCTCCCCCGGTGAATCGTCGCCATCCGCAGGCTCGTCGCCCGGCGGCTCTGGGGAAGCAGGGGTGAAGGCTGACCAAAGAAAACGAGCGGTAAGTTGCAACGTGTCACCCGCAGCATCGATGGTCAATTGCGGGGAAACGTAGTTGTCGTCCAGATGGTTGGTCTCCCAGTTTGAGTCAAAGGCCGGTTTTGCCAGGTCTCCAGTGGTATCAAGCCAGCCCAGATAGGCCCTGGTGGGCAGACCGACCGTGGGGACTTCGAGAGCTTCGGGAGCTTCGGGGGCTTCGTTGGGGCGCAACCATGAGGGGGCAGTCGTGGCGTCGGCGACGGCGAGCGTCGCGGCAGCATTGGTGGCGGCATCGTCAGCGTCGTCGGCAGCGTCAGCGTTGGCTGTGCTCGC
>JAISMZ010000061.1 GCA_031276475.1 Coriobacteriales bacterium | reverse complement strand
AGACGGTTCGACGGTATCCACTTCTTTTTTGAGCATTCCATCCTCAAGGTGGATAGCATCAATTTTTGGAAGCGGGTCATAGCCTATACGCTTTTGATGGCGGTGGTCGGCCATCTGATTGAGAATGTCTATACGGGAGTCGGGTTTTTGCTCGGTTCCTTTGATGTTGACGACCCTAACTTCATCGAGATCTGGCTGCGGCCTCTAAAGCCGATGTTTGTCTACTCAATATGCACACTCTTCTTCTTTTTCATTGTTATCCCGATTAAAGAACAGATAAACAAACATCTGCGCTCCAAGGTACTGAATATCGTTGCGGTTTTCCTTGCCGCCTTTATAATTGCCTTTCTGACCGAGCTGATCATGGGTCTGCTTTTGAACCAGCCCGACGAATTTGGCGTATATCCCCTTTGGGATTTTACGGACTACGACTTTACCGTGCTGAACCAGGCCTATCTGGTCAACGACATCAGTTATGCCGTTCTGATAACCGTCTGTGCCTTTTTTGTGATGCCACCGCTTGAGCATCGGCTTTCCAAGCTGCGGCCACGCACCCAGTCCATCTTCATGATATGCTCTGCGGTCTTTACGGGCGCCCTTTTTCTCTTCTACCTGCCAACCTATATCGATCCGCTATCAGAGTATGGCTTAACGGGTCTGCTGCCGGCCTGAGCGCTGCCTGCCTAATCGTGCCAGCTGATGCGTGACATGCATTGTTTACCTGCTGAGAAGGGTGACTATGGGCAACGCGGTGATCGTCAGCAAGTTGGGCAACGCCCAGGGAAGCGAATAAGGCGATAACTATGACAGCACAGCAACATTATCCAGTTTTTGGTGAGCAGATTGAGGCCAGCGATTACCGCAAGGCCAACAGTTGGCTGAGCCTGCCGGGTCTTGTGGCCACGCCGGAAATGCCAGAACCGGTGGGGGTAGCAGCAACGCAGCCAAGGCAGCCAGTGGATGCAGTGGGCCCAAAGGCGGGGGAGGATCTGAGCTCAGTGGCTGATGTATTCTTCTGCTACCCCACCGCCTGGAGAGCCGCTGAAGGAGAGTATCCGATCTGTTCCCTTGACAGAGCGGAAATGCGTCAGTGGGCGGACTTTTATCTGCGCACCCGAGCGTCGGCCTTTGCCACGGCCGGACGGCTGATTGCGCCGTATTACCGGCAGTTGGACGCGCGCTTTGCCCTGAGCGGGCAGCAAGCGGATCATTCCAGGTTGGCTTCCGGTCAACCTGGCGCACGGGCCGCTGAGGCAGCTTCTGACAACTTTTTGACCCAACGCGCCCTCGCAGACAGCCTGGCGCTAATCTGGGGGGTACCGTATGCGGATGTCAGGGCGGCGTTTGACTACTATATCCGCCACGTTAATGCCGGCCGGCCCTATATCCTGGTGGGGCACTCGCAGGGCTCGGCGGTGCTGCTGGGGCTGCTGAGCAACTACCTGGCTCAAAACCGGGCGGTCTATCAGCGAATGGTGGCAGCCTATCTGATTGGTCTGCCGATAAGCCGCGATTTTTATGCCGCCTATCCGCATCTGCGCCCCGCTCGTAGTGCAGATGACCTGGGCACGATCATCAGTTACAACACCCAGGCGCCGCTGCTGGACGGTCCCAACCCTCTGGCCAGCCCGGATTCACTGCTGATAAATCCGGTTTCCTGGCTGACAGACGCTACGCCGGCGCCGGCCAGTCAGTCTTTGGGCAGCGTTTTAGCTGGGGAGGAGGACGGGCGGCTGAGCCGGTTGGGAGCCATCGCCAGCGCTCGCATCGACCCGACCCAAGGGGTGGTCGTCTGCGACGTGGATCGCGAACTCTTTAGCTCCTCGGCAGCGTCGCGGGCCTATTTTCCCCTGGGTGTGCTGCACGAAAACGACATTCCCCTGTACTACTACGACCTGCGCGCCAACGCCGAGTTGCGCCTGCGCAGCTGGCTGGCCCGGCAGCCCTGATCCAACTGCCAAAAGCCTGACAGTCCCGCGTGCGGCGCTGTATCCCTGGTGCCGTCGGTATCTTATTTTGCAACACGTATACACTGCCCATTAAATACGCCGATGGGCGGCGATAGTAAAAGAACGGCAGCCTCAAGAGGTCATATCTGGCTCATCAAGCGAAACCAAGCCAGGTGATGCGGATGAAGCCACCGCCGTTATTGCCGTATATCTGCGGGCGCGCGCCCGTTACCAGCCCTGTGCTGGGATCAGCCTGGTAGCCTGCGTCCAAGGGGTCGGGCATGGCGTGCGCGCCGTCGATCAAGCTGGTATTCTCCAGGTAATAGATGGAGTCGAGCAGCCAGCCTGCGGCATCTGTTGGGTTACCGCTTTTCCAGCTGTTGAGGGCAGTCGCCGTATACGTCCAGCCTGAGCCGCCGCCAGCCGAATTGATGCAACCTCCACCGCCGCCGTACCAACCGCCGCCACCGCCAGCTCCGCCGGCTGATTGACCTGTTCCACGGCCACCATTGCCAAACGTGCCGGGCTTAGCTGGGTAGCTGTAGCTGGAATCCCCCGTGGTACCTCCCAAAGCGCCACCTTGAAATTGCGTTCCCCCACGGCCCCTCCGATAGTTCTTCCAGCTGTCACTACACATTGCGCCCTGAAGACCGGCAGTGCCTCCACCCGCCCCGCCGGTTATCACGCCCGGTGTTTTGTTATAGGTTGTTGGCACCCTTGTATAGCCACCGCCGCCTCCACCGCCCGCAACAACAACACGGGCATAGAGGCTGTCTGTGTTGATACAGATATCCGAAGCACCGCCGCCTGTGGTGCCACCTTCTGTGTTTGTCATAACATTGCCGCCACCGTTGAACCCACCTATCTTCTCTCCCGTTGTCTGATATTCCCCGCCCCTGCCACCTGCATGCAAGAACAGGGAGTCGCCCGCGCTCAGTTTGGCGATACCAGCAGCATAACCGCCTTTGCCGCCTCCCGCATAGTCTGAACCACGGTCGGCGGATTTATCTATGCCGCCACCTCTTGCCCCCCAGACCTCCAGCAGATAACGGCCGGAGGCGACGATCGTATAAGGCGCGTCCGGCGCGCCGCCAGCGTTGCCGGTGTCAACCACAAGGCCTTTGCCCTCGTAGACACTGGCGCCGTCACCGACGTAGATGTTCTGTCCCTGCGGTCCTCCGTCTTGGAGTACGGTATAGGAGCGTCGGCCGTTTTCGTAGGTAGCAGCCTCGCTGGGCAAGGTGAAGCCGCCTAGTTTGATGGCGGGCAACTTCTCGGTTCGGGTAGGCTCAGCAGCGGGATTGGCAATATCCGCCTCCACCTGCGCGGCCTGCTCTTTGTCATCTGTCGCTACCTGGTTCAGGCGCGTAATCTGAGTGAAGGCTGAGATCGCAACCAGGGAGATTATAGAGACGATAGCCATGGCAACTATCACCTCCACCAGGGTCAGGCCGGCATTACCCTCGCGCGGCGCTGTTTTGCGGAGATGCCCCCCCCCCCCGTTATCTGAGCATACGACACGGGTTGCGCCGATGCAGGGGCAATCTTATCGTTATCTGGAGCATTCATGCTCGTCTGCCCTTTCGGTTCAGTTCCCTGATTGCGAGCCGGTCTCGCTGGTTGTTTCTGTGTCAATCTATTCTAGCACGAACTTGTCTCAAATGGCACAGAAACTCCTGGGGGATTGCACAGCGCCTGGCGCTGGCCCTAAGGGGCGTCTGACCACCTTAATTCGACCACTGAATTAATATTTTACCCATTCTATTGACAAAAATTAAATATTCGCTAGACTTTTCTTATCCACAGTAAAAGGAGAACGATGATCAGGACAGCAGTCATAGGCGCGGCCGGCTACACCGGGATAGAGCTGGTGCGTTGGCTTTGCGCCCATCCGGCCTTTGAGCTGACGCTCGCCAGCTCCGACGGCGAGGCCCAAAAGCGCCTGGACGCGCTTTATCCGGCGCTGCTGGGGGTAACGGAAAAAAGCTTCGTGCCGCACGCTGCGGTGCTTGAGGCCGCCGCCAACGGGGAGCTGCAACTGGCCTTTCTCGCCGTGCCGCATACGGCGGCGATGGACCTGGCGCCAACGCTTCTGGCCAAGGGCGCCACGGTTATCGACCTCAGTGCCGACTTTCGGCTGCAAGACGCGGCACTTTACGAGCAGTGGTACGGCGTCGCCCACCGCGCACCCGAGCTGCTTAAGCGGGCGGTCTACGGGCTGGTGGAGTTGAACCGCGCCGCCCTGCACGATGCGGCTGCACAACGCGCGGCGGGGACGGCGGCGCTGGTGGCCAACCCCGGCTGCTACCCAACCGCCTCGGCGCTGGCAGCCTGGCCGGCGTTGCAGGCCGGGCTGGCTGCGGAAGGCCCGCTGGTGATAAACGCGATCTCCGGCGTCTCCGGCGCCGGTCGCAAGCCCACGCAGACCACGCATTTCTGCTCCGCGTCAGATGACCTGGCCGCCTACGGGGCAACAACGCATCGGCACACGCCGGAGATCGCCCAGACGCTGTCCGCCGTGGCCGAGCGGCCGCTGACCGTGATCTTCACGCCGCATCTGGCGCCGCTGGTGCGCGGGATGGTCTCCACGGTGGTCATCCCCCTGCAGCCAGGCGTAGCTTTGGAGGAGTGCCGGCAGGCCTATCTCGCGGCCTGCGCGGATCAGCCCTTCCTGCAGCTGTTGGAGCCGGGCCAGATGCCGCACAGCGCCGCGGTCGCGGGCACCAACAACGCCCATATCGGCATCGCCTTTGACGGGGCGAGCAACAGCCTGGTGGCCTCCTGCGCCATCGACAACCTCGGCAAGGGTGCGGCCGCACAGGCCGTGCAGTCTGCGAATCTGCTCTTTGGGTTGCCGGAGGACAGCGGGCTTAAGGGGGTGGCGGCAGTTGTCTGAGTTGATCCCCGGCGGCCTGGGCGTCGTGCGAGGCTTGCGCAGCGCCGGGGTCTCGGCGGGATTTCGCCGTGACCCCGCGCGGCTCGATCTGGCCCTGGTGGTGGTGCCTGAGGGCTCTACCGCCGCCGCCGTCTTCACCCGCAACCGTTTTTGCGCGGCGCCGGTCAGCGTTAGCCGTGAGCATCTGGCGGCGCTGCGCGAGCGTGATCTGGGAGCGCGCGCGGTGGTGCTGAACTCCGGCAACGCCAACGCCGCGACGGGTGCCGCCGGACGTGCGACCGCCGAGGCGACGGCAGAGCGGGCGGCCGCGCTGCTCGGTTGCAGCGCCGAGCAGGTGCTGGTGGCCTCCACGGGAGTGATCGGCGTGCCCTTGCCGGTGGAGCCCTTTGCCTGCGGACTGCCCGCGGCCATCGCGGCGCTCAGCGACGGCAGCGGCAAAGATCCCGAGGCGGCCCTACCGGCCGCGCAGGCGATACTGACTACCGACACCGTACCCAAGCAGGCTGCGGCGCGCTTTAGCCTCGCGCAAGACGACGGCACGACGCAGCTCTACCACGTCGGCGGCATCTGCAAGGGCTCGGGGATGATAGCGCCTGACATGGCAACGATGCTCGCCGTGCTGGCCACCGACGCCTCGATTGGCGCCGAGGCCCTGGACGCCGCCCTGCGCGAGGCCGTTCGCACCAGCTTTAACCGGGTCACGGTGGACAGCGACAGCTCGACCAACGACAGCGTCTTTTTACTGGCCACCGGCGCCAGCAGCACCGCAGAGGACAGGGTATTGGAGAAGGACGCCGCCGACTGGCCGCTGTTTGTGGAAGCCCTGCGGCTGGTCTGCGAGGACCTCGCCCGCCAGATCGCCCGCGACGGCGAGGGCGCCAGCAAGCTGGTGACGGTGCGGGTAAGCGGCGCCGCCAGCGACGACGACGCCCAGGCGGCGGCCCGTGCGGTGGCCGACTCGCCGCTGGTTAAGACCGCCATCGCCGGCCGCGACGCCAACTGGGGCAGGGTGGCGATGGCGTTGGGCAAGAGCGGCGCGGTATTTTCGCCCGAGGCGGTGAGCATCCAGATTGCAGGGCTGGAGGTCTTTGCCAGCGGCTCCCCGGTTGCCTTCAGCGAGGAGGAGGCGTTGCGCCGTCTGGTGGGCTACGACGAGATAGTCATCGCGGCCCAGCTTGGAGCCGGCAGCGCTGCCGCGACGGTCTGGACCTGCGATTTAACGCACGATTATATCAACATTAATGCGGATTACCGCAGCTAGGGAGACAGGCAGCGGACTCCGGCTCGAACGAGAGACAGCCACGCCTGGCGCAAGACGAACGAATGGAGTGAAGACATGGAGTATGTCCTGGAGACAGAAAACGCCCGCGCGGCGCGGGCTGAGGCCATCGGTCAGACCCGGCTGCTGGTGGAAAGTCTGCCTTGGATTAAGGAATACACCGGAAAGACCGTGGTGATTAAATACGGCGGCGCGGCGATGACCGACGCGCGGCTGCGGGTCAACGTGATGGAGGATATCGTGCTGATGAAGATCATCGGCCTGAACCCGATCATCGTTCATGGCGGCGGCAATGACATCACGCGCCTCTGCGAACAGCTCGGTCTGCCGGTGGAGTTTCGCGATGGATTCAGGGTGACGCCGCCGGAGGTGATGGAGATAGTCAAGATGGTGCTGGTGGGCAAGGTCAACCAGGAGCTGGTGGCCGAGCTGAACCAGCACGGGCATATCGCCGTGGGACTGAACGGTGCCGACGGCCATATCGTCATGGCGCGCCAGTTGAACGAGGAGATGGGCCTGGTCGGCAGCATTGCCGGCATCGACACAACGCTGCTGGTCGATCTGATAGAGTCCGACTACATCCCGGTAATCGCCAGCGTGGCGATAGGTGCCGATGGGCAGTCCTATAACGTCAACGCCGATCTGGTGGCAGGCGAGATAGCCGCAGCCATCGGCGCCCACAAGGTGATCTTTTTAACCGATGTGGACGGCCTGTATCGCGACTTTGACGACAGAAACAGTCTGATCAGCCGCTTCAAGCTGGCTGATGCCAAGGAGATGCTGGCCTCGGGAACGCTGACGAAGGGGATGATCCCCAAACTGCAGGCCGTGATCACCGCGCTTTCGGCCGGTGTCTCGCGGGCGCACATCCTCAACGGTACGATCGCCCACGCGATGCTTTTGGAGATATTCACCAACGAGGGTGTTGGTACGATGGTCCTGCCCGACGATCAGGATTATCAACCAAAGGATTTTGAGAACTACCCCTTGGACAACCTGGCCGCGAAGCTGCGCGGCTGAGTGCGTGACGCGGCAGACCGCGCCCGCGCCATAGCGGATGAGCTACGGGTGGCAGCACGCTACGGCGGCTCCCTGGCGTGCCGCCACCGCAGACGAGGAGAATGAGGTACTGAGCGATGACACTGAAAGACCAACAGCAACGGGAAGCACGCTATCTTATGTCCACCTACGGCCGCAAGCCCGTGGAGTTCGTCCGCGGCCAGGGCATGGAGCTTTTTGACAGCGAGGGACGCCGTTACCTCGACTTCCTCGCCGGCATCGGCGCCGTCAGCGTTGGACACTGCCATCCGGCCGTCAGCAGCGCGCTTGCGTCCCAGGTCCAGACCCTGCTGCATGTGGGCAACTACTTCTACGTGCCGGGGCGCGGTGAGCTGGCGCAGCGGCTGGACGGGCTGCTGAGTGGTGCGAGCGCCGCCGACACCGCAGTTGCATGCGCTGCTCCTGCCACCGCCGCCCCTGCGCCCGCGAGCACGGCCGACGCCGCAGACACAAGCGCTGCCCCTGCCACCGCGAGCGCCCCCGCCCGCTGGCGAACCTTCTTTGCCAACAGCGGCACCGAGGCGGTGGAAGGCGCCATCAAGATAGCCCGCAAGCACGGCCGGCAAAACCTCAACGGTGCCTACACGATACTCACCGCTCAACGCTCCTTTCATGGTCGCACGATGGGCGCTTTGGCGGCGACCGGTCAGAGCGTTAAGCAGGACTCCTTCACGCCGATGCCGCAGGGCTTTAAACACCTGCCTTTTAACGACCTGTTCGCCCTGACAGAGGCCCTGGAGGACACCACGGCGCCAGCCTGCGCTGTTCTTCTGGAATGCATCCAGGGCGAGGGCGGTGTCTGGCCGCACAGCCCCGAGTACCTTCAGGCGGTGCGTGCCGAGACCGAGAAACGCGGCCTGGCGCTGCTGATTGACGAGGTCCAGACCGGCTTCTTTCGCACCGGCAAGACCGCCTTCGCCTTTGTCGATTACGGCATTGTCCCCGACGTCGTGACGCTGGCCAAGGGGCTGGGCAACGGCATGCCGATAGGGGCGGTCTGCGCCCGCGGCAACTTTGGCGAGCTGCTTGAGCCCGGCGAGCACGGCTCGACCTTCGGCGGCAGCCCGCTGGCGATAGCGGCGGCAAACGCCACCCTCGACGTGCTCTGCTCCGGCTCGCTGCCAGACGCTGTGGAGGAGACCGGTGCCTACCTGCGCGAGCGGCTGGCGACGCTACCGCAGATTAAGGAACTGCGCGGCAAGGGATTGATGATCGGTGCCGACCTGGACGCGCCACAGGCTCCAAGCGTCGTGGACGCTGCCCTCGAGGCCGGCTTTGTGCTCAATGCCACTGGGCCTCAGACCCTGCGTTTCCTGCCGCCGCTGATCTGCGAAAAGAGCCACGTAGACGAGTTGATAACCGCCCTCGACCCTATTTTGAAGGGACTGAAATGACCGCACTCATCCACAGGACAGCGCCGCGCCCGAGCGCGACGCCACCGCACCTGCCCGAGACTTCGCCACACCGGAAGGGACTGAAATGACCATCAACTGGGCCGCCCTAGACGCGCCGTATCCCACACTCGCCAAAAACCCGCTGGCGGGCCGCGACCTGCTGCGCCTCTCTGACCTCACCGCCGAGCAGCTCCACGCCCTGCTTTCCTGCGCGCTGGCGCAGAAGCGGGCCTGGAAAAGCGGCGATCTCACAGCGCCTTACGCCGGCAAGTCGGTCGCGATAATCATGGAGAAGCCGTCGCTGCGCACCCGCGTCTCCTTTGAGCTGGGTGCCAAACGCCTCGGCGCGCAGACCACCGTGATGGGTGATGCCACCTCGGCCTTCAGCCGCGGCGAGAGCATCAAGGACACCGTGATGGTGCTGGAGCGCTACGTGGACGCCATCGTCTTGCGCACCTATGCCCAAAGCCGCCTTGAGGAGGTCGCGCAGCACGCCTCCGTCCCCGTGGTAAACGCCCTCAGCGACGATTTTCATCCCTGCCAGGGGCTGGCCGACCTGCTGACGATCTACGAGCACAAAGGTGACCTGAGCAAGCAGAGGATCGCCTACATCGGTGACGGCAACAACATGGCGCACACCTATCTGGAGGCCGCCGCGCTGACGGGCTGCGATCTGACCATCGCCGCGCCGCCGGGCTATCAGCCGCGTCCCGACTACCTCAGACAGGCGCAGGAGCGGGCGGCCATGAGCGGCGCAAAACTCAAAGTTGTGGAGGAGGTCGGATCGGCTCTGGCCGGAGCCGACGTGGTTATCACCGACACCTGGGCCTCGATGGGCGCAGAAGCTGAACATGACGAACGGGCGCGCACCTTTGCCGCCTACCAGGTGGACGCCGCAGGGATTGCTGAGGCCGCGCCCGGAGCCATCTTCTTGCACTGCCTGCCGGCGCATCGCGGCGAGGAGGTCAGCGACGAGGTGATGGACGCGCCCTACTCCAAAATATACGACGAGGCCGAAAACCGCCTGCACGTACAGAAGGCCCTGCTCTCGCTGCTTTTGGCCGATCCTTGCCTGCCCGAGACCGGTGAGCGACGATGAGCGAGCGCAGTGAGCGCCTGAGCGCTATTCGCAGAATCGTCCGCAGCGAGGAGGTACACACCCAACAGGAGCTGCTTGAGGCCCTCAAGCGAGCCGGGCATGCCTGTACACAGGGCACCCTCTCCCGCGACTTTGGCGACCTGGGCCTGCGCAAACTAAAGGGCGGTCGCTACTATCTACCCGAGGATCTGCACCTGCGTCAGATGCTGCAACAGTTTGCCCTCTCGCTTGTGCCGGCTTGCAACCTTTTGGTGCTGAAGACCACCAGCGGTACCGCCCAGGGCGTCGCGGCGGCCTTTGACGCGGCTTTGCTGCCCGAGGCGATAGGCACGATAGCCGGAGACGATACCATCATGGTGATCACCGCTGACGATACCGCCGCAGAGGCCCTGGCCGAGCGCCTGAGCCTGCTGCGCATAAATGCCTAACAGGGATATCCGCTATCCGGAAGGGAAGGACTGAAATGTCAAAAGAAAAAGCAGTATTAGCCTACTCCGGCGGACTGGACACCTCGGTCTGCATCAAATGGTTGATAGAGGAAAAGGGGCTGGAGGTCATCGCTGTCATCGGCGACGTAGGCCAGAAGCGCCAGGACCTCGATTTCATCCAGAAAAAAGCTCTTGCCACCGGTGCCAGTGAGGCGCTGGTGATAGATATGCGCGAGGAGTTTGTGCAGGAGTACCTCAGCAAAGCGCTGTTTGCAAATGCTCTCTATGAGGATAAATACCCGCTGGTATCGGCGCTGTCAAGGCCGGTGCTGGTCAAACATCTGGTGGAGGTGGCCGAGCAGTACGGGGCGAGCTGGATAGCCCACGGCTGCACCGGCAAGGGCAACGACCAGGCCCGCTTTGAGATTGGCGTGCGTGCCTTAAATCCCAACATCCAGATTATCGCGCCGGTGCGCGAATGGGATCTGCTGACCCGTGACGCCGAGATTGAATGGGCCCAGGCCCGCGGCATCCCGGTGCCGGTTACCCTGGCCTCACCGTATTCGATAGATGACAACCTCTGGGGGCGGACGATGGAATGCGGCATCCTGGAGGATCCCTGGGCCGAGCCGCCCTCGGAGGTCTTTGAACTGACGGTTGACCCTGAGCAGGCGCCCGACGAGCCCGAATACGTGACGATTGGCTTTGCCTCTGGCCTGCCGGTCGCGCTGAACGGCAATCCGATGAGCTTTTTGGAGGTAATTGAGGCGCTTAACCGGATTGGCGGCGCGCACGGTTTTGGTCGCATCGACATGGTGGAAAACCGGCTGATCGGCGTCAAGTCGCGCGAGGTCTACGAGACGCCGGGGGCGCTGAGCGTGATTGCCGCCCATAAGGCCCTGGAGGAGTTGACACTGGAGCGCGACCTGCTACGCTATAAACATCAGGTCGAGCAGGACTGGGCGGCCTACGTTTACGACGCCAAGTGGTTCTCGCCGCTTAAGCAGGCCCTGGACGCCTTTTTGGCCGACACTCAGACCTTTGTTAGCGGCGAGGTGCGGCTGAAGTTCTACAAGGGCTCGCTGCGCGTCGTCGGCCGCAAGAGCGAGTACTCGCTCTACGATTTTGATCTGGCGACCTACGGCGAAGAAGACAGCTTTGACCGCGACGCCGCCGCCCACTTTGTGGAGCTTTACGGCCTGACCACCGAGGTCTGGGCGCGCAGGCAGGGCAGGGCACAGAGACCGGAGCAGTAATGACCGAGCAGAAACAGAGGGATTCATCGGCGGCGGAGTCCGGCGCGGAGCCAGTGGTGGCAGCGGACGGCGCCGTGCTTCCCGCCGCGGAGCCGGCCAACGCCTCCCTTTGGGGCGGCCGTTTTCAGGCCGGCACCGACACTCAGATGCAGACCTTCGGTGCCTCGCTGCCAACAGACCAAAAGCTCTGGCGCGAGGACATTCAGGGCTCCAAGGCCCACGCCCGGATGCTCGGCCAGCAGGGGATACTCGCCAGCGAGGACGTGCGGGCCATTCTCCAGGGCTTTGATGACATCGCGGCAGACATCGCTGAGCAGGGCTATCACTTCTACGATATTGCTGATGAAGATGTACATATGTCGCTCGAGCGCGAGCTGACGCGGCGCATCGGTGCGGCGGGCAAGGGCCTGCACACGGGCCGCAGCCGCAACGACCAGGTGGCAACCGACACCCGCCTGTTCTGCAAACGCCAGGCCCTGCTGCTGGCCACGCGTGCTGCCGACTTGCGCCAAAGCCTGCTGGAGCGGGCCGAAGCCGCTCAAAGCGTGATCATGCCAGGCTATACCCATCTGCAAAAGGCCCAGCCGGTGCTGCTCGCGCATCATCTGCTGGCCTGGCAGTGGATGCTTGCCCGCGACCACCGCCGGCTGCTTGCGGCCTGGCAGAGCGCCGATGTCTTGGTGTTGGGCAGTGCCGCGTTGGCGGGCACCTCCTATCCGCTGGACCGCCAGGGCGTGGCCGATGAGCTGGGTTTTGGCCGCATCAGCCCCAACTCACTTGATGCCGTCTCTGACCGCGACTTTGTCTGCGACCTGATTTATGCCTGCGCGCTGGTGCTCTGCCATCTCTCGCGAATCAGCGAGGAGCTGATACTTTGGTCCAGCGACGAGTTTGGCTTCATCACTTTAAGCGATGCCTGGTCAACGGGCTCGTCGATCATGCCGCAGAAGAAAAACCCCGACTTCGCCGAGCTGGTGCGCGGCAAGACCGGCAGAGTCTACGGCGACCTGATAACCGTCCTGGTGCTGCTCAAGGGCCTGCCGCTGGCCTATAACAAGGACCTGCAGGAGGATAAACCGGCGCTGCTGGATGCCCTCGCCGCTACCGAAGGCTGCCTTCAGGCCGTGCAGGGGATGATAGCCACGATGACGGTCAACGCCGAAGCGATGCGGGCCGCGGCGGCGGGCGGCTTCACGGCTGCCACCGACCTGGCGGACTACCTCGTCGCCCACGGCATGGCCTTTCGCGACGCGCACGCGGTGGTCGGTCGCGTCGTCTTACATGCCGAGGCAGCGGGCAAGACCCTGGAGCAGCTCAGCCTGGAGGAACTGCGGGGCTTCTCCGAGCTGTTTGACCCAGACGCCTTGCAGGCCGTGGATATCGCTGCGGTAGTGGGACGGCGGACAACCGTCGGCGGCACCGCGCCAGAGCGCGTGAGCGAGCAACTGCAGGAGGCAAAGCGGCAGTTGCAAGCCGACCGGGAGGAGATTGCGGCGGCGCAACACCGGCCGCAGCCACATGCGAGCCCGCCGTCGCAGCCACATGCGAGCCCGCCGTCACAGGCAGAATTAGACCAGACAGCGCAGCACCCCGAGTCAGGACCTGCGCTCGAGGAGCCAACGTGTTAGCCTCCGAGCTGCTGATCCAGGCCCTTGAGCAGGCCGGCGTGGAGGTCGTTTTTGGCATTCCTGGAGCCCAGGTGCTCTCCCTTTACGATGCCCTTTCGCGCTCGACGCGCCTGCGCCACATCCTCGTCCGCCACGAGCAGGCGGCCGCGCATGCCGCCGACGGCTACGCCCGCGCCAGCGGCCGGGTCGGCGTGGTGCTGGCTACCAGCGGGCCAGGTGCTACCAACACGGTCACCGGCGTTGCTACCGCCTATATGGACTCGGTGCCGATGGTGGTGATCTGCGGTCAGGTGCCAACAACTGCCATCGGCACCGACGCGTTTCAGGAAGCCGATATCACAACCATCACCCTGCCCATCACTAAACACAGCTACCTGGTAAAAGATGCGGCGTTGTTGCAAGAAATTGTGGAGGAGGCCTTCTACATCGCAGCCAGCGGCCGTCCCGGTCCGGTGCTGATAGACATACCTGCCAACATCCAGGCCACCAAAGTTGCTGCTCGTCCGGCCCGCAGCTGCGTGCGCCTGGCCTCCTACCGACCAACGCTGAAGGGCAACGCCCGCCAGTGCCGCCAGGCGGCCGAACTTATCCGTGCCACCGCACGGCCGCTGATATTGGCCGGTGGGGGAGTGATAAGCAGCAACGCCGGCAAACAGCTGCGAGAGCTGGCCGAGCTGATTGCGGCTCCGGTGGCAAACACGCTGATGGCCAAGGCGGCCTTTTCTCCCGACAGCCTGCTGGCGTTGGGGCTGGTGGGGATGCACGGTTCGCCTTTGACCAATAATGCTGTACAGGAAAGCGATTTAATTATCGCCCTCGGGACGCGCTTCTCCGACCGGGTGACCGGCGACGCCAGCCGCTTTGCCCCGCAGGCAAAGATCATTCACATCGACATCGATCCTGCAGAAATCGGTAAGAACCTGCGGGTTGACGTGCCCATCGTCGGCGATCTGGCAACGGTTTTATCCAGCCTTCTGGAGCTGTTGGGTGACTTTCAGTCGCCGCTTCGCGAGGGTTGGCCGCCCACGCAGGTTGCTGCCAGTTCGCCACAGCCGTCACCGAGTGCCTCCCTGGCGACAGAAACCACCTGGATCAGCCCCTCGGAGGTCTTCTTTGCCCTGAACCACATTGCCCAGGGGCGCGAGATGGTCTACACCACCGACGTCGGCCAGCACCAGATGTGGGCGGCGCAGCTGTTGCAAACCAGCACCGAGCGCGGTTTTCTCAGCTCTGGCGGCCTGGGTACGATGGGCTTTGGCCTGCCGGCAGCCCTGGGTGCCCAGATTGCTCGCCCCGAGGCCTGCGTGCTTTGCATCTCTGGCGACGGTTCCCTGCAGATGAACTCCCAGGAGATGGCCACGGCGGCGATCAATGGCCTGCCGCTGAAGGTCATCGTCTTTGACAACCGTGCCCTGGGGCTGGTGCGCCAGTGGCAGCACTTCTATTATCACGACAACTATGCCCATACCGCGCTGGACGCGATTCCCGACTTCTGTTCGCTGGCAAAAGCCTACCACTGGCAGGCACGGACTTATCAACACCACGGCGACGACGCGACAGGGATCACCGAGGCTCTGAAATGGCTGCTTGCCCAAGAAGGCCCCGCCCTGTTAAACATCCCAATCAGCCGCGACGAACTGGTATTGCCGATGCTGGCCCGCGGCGGCTCGCTGGCAGAGGAGGTCAAGCATGTCTGAGCACACCCTCTCCCTTCTGGTTGACAATCAGCCCGGTGTGCTGACGCGCGTTACAGGACTTATCGCGCGGCGCGGTTACAACATCGAGTCACTGTCGGTCGACCGCACCGACGACCTGGCCATCTCGCGAGTGACCCTGGTCGTCGGCGCCGAGCATACCCCTCTTGAGCAGATTAAAAAGCAGCTCCACAAATTGATAAACGTACATAAGATCTATGACCTGACCAACGAGGACGCCATCGAACGCGAGCTTTTGTTGGTACGGCTGCGCGTAAGTGAGAAGCAGCGCGCCGAGATACTGGAGATCTGCAAGATGTTTCAGGCTCAGATCGCCGACGCCAACGGGGACTGTCTGACCATTGAGGCCTCAGGAAACCACGAGCGCCTGGCCGCGCTGGAAGACATGCTGCGCCCCTACGGCATCGCCGAATTCGCGCGCACCGGTAAGATTGCCCTCTCACGTTGCCCCACTCACTGATTGTGCCCCACTGGTTTATAATTTGAATCTCATATTTTACCCGCCGGAAAGGGGCGCTGTGATGCAGAAGAAGTATCTGATGACACCGGGACCGACGCCCGTACCCAGCGAGGTGCTGCTGGCTCAGGCTCGGCCGATGATCCACCACCGTACGCCCGACTTTAACCGGGTCGTGAGCGAATGCGTTGAAGGTCTGAAATACATCTTTCAGACCGAGCAATCCGATGTTCTTATCCTGGCCGGATCGGGCACCGCAGCGATGGAGTCGGCGATCGCCAACTGCTTTTGCGCCGGCGACAAGGTGCTGGTTGCCTATAACGGCAAATTCGGGCAGCGGATGGAGCAGATCAGCAGGGTCTTTGGGTTGGACGTTCATATTTTGCAGTACGGCTGGCAACCGGTGGTCGCACCGGCCGATGTCGCTGCTTTTCTTG
>JAISMZ010000177.1 GCA_031276475.1 Coriobacteriales bacterium | reverse complement strand
CGAGCGTCTGCCCCTGCAGATCATGTTCTGAGGCGTGCGGCACCAACGCCCCCGTGGAGGATCCGCCGGCCCCCGGTAATCCCCGGCAGCGGATCCTCCGCAGATACTTTGCGAGCGCGCTTTTGCGCCGAAACTCCAGTGCTTTAACGCTTTGTACTTTACCGCGACAACAAAGCCCAGCGCGTCTTACCATCGATCTTCTTTGCCAGATCCTCTATCTCGCCATGATACAGACACCACGCCTGGCAATGCTGCACGCACATCGGCATCTTGCCTTTCTCTACGCGGTCCTCACACATATTGCAGGCTTTTGTGAGCGCGGGCAGATAGCTCCACTCCCATTTCTCGCTGCCGCTTTTGCCCTCATACTGCCAAGGCCCTATCTCAGAGATCTTGATGCCGAACTCGCCTTCGGGAAGCTCAAGGTACTTCTTGCAAGCCACTTCGCAGCTATGACAGTTCGTGCAATAATCGTAGTTAACCAGAATGCCTTTCATGAAAACCTCCTATCCTTCTAATAGCCCTTGCCGGGCACATAATCAAAGAATCCGTCCTCTTCCACAATAACCGTATGCGGCATCTTGTCGCCTTCCTTGTAAGGATAGATCTTGCAGATCATGCATTTAATGGAAGTGCCTACGCAGGAAGGTCCGGTCTCAAAAGCTTTGGTGCAGACATTGGGATTGGCGTCAAAGGTGCCAAAGAAGTTGGGTGAGGATCCATCCTGCTCGGGGAACCACCAGCCATGCTCGGCATGAACCGTGGTTTCATTTACTGTCGGTGACAAGAAAGCCTTTTGACGGAAGCGCCCGTGGTCGTTTTCGATCCACACATAGTCGCCGTCTTTGATGCCGTATTTTTCAGCCGTCTTGGGATTAATGGTGGCCAGCGGCTCGGGATGCAACTCGCGCATCGTAGGCATCTGACGATTCTCGGAATGGAAGAACTCCCATGAACGGCCACCGCAGGTCAGCACCAGCGGATACTCCTCCATTTTCTCGGGTGTGGACAGCGGGCTTTCCGGCGGCTCGATGTGATAGGGCGTACGTTTGAGACCCCATACCTCATACATCATTGGAGTCAGCTCAATCCTTCCAGACTGGGTAACAAATCCCAGCCCGCCATCGGGCCGCAGCAGGCCCTTCTCATATTTGTAGTAGGCGCTGTTAAACTCATCGTAGGCATATCCCCCCGCCTCAGAGAGTTCTTTAAAGCCCTTCTTCATCTTGGGCTTATTGGCCTTGAATTGCTCGGCCTGCAGATTGGTTGAGGTGAAATCCTTCCGGTTTGGATCATCCGGCAGCTGGCAGTCGGTGATATACCAGTCCAAGAACTCAATGTCGTCCTTCCACGGCCAATACACTGGGTTCAGACGCTTGCCCATCTCCAACATGATTTCCTCGTCGGACTTGCATTCGTAATACTGGCTGGTTTTATTGATCATACGCAGCGGCGTCCACCAGGTGCGGGCGGAGTTGCGCTCGCAACTCATCGAGACGGGCAACAATATGTCGGCGTAGGCCGCCGAGATAGGGGTAATGAAGGGGTCGGCATTAACGACGAAGTCCACGTTCTTAAAGGCCTCATAAACACGGCCGACATCCATCGCCGGACAGGCCAGGGCGTTGGAGGTCTCAATCCAGCAAAGCTTGATCGGGATCGGATCGCCCGTCTCCATCGCCTTGAGCAATCCGTCAGACGTCGCATGCGTGGTGAACTCCTCAGCGTTTGCCCCAAAGGCGTATTTAGCGGTGAGCTTCTGGGCACGCCATTCATCGGGCAGGACGTTTTCGGTAAGCTCAATGTTGTTGGAACCAAAGGCGTTGCGCACAAAGACATTTCCGCCCGGTACGTCCAGATTTCCGGTTATGGCCATCAGATCACAGCAGGCCAGATTCAGCGCCATAGCGCTCAACTGCTGATCCATGGCCAGGCCCCATTGAAGGGCCGCTGGTTTGGTATTGGCATACAGCCGCGCTGAGGCGACGATGTCCTCTTCCGGGATACCGGTGATATGTGCGGCCCAGGCCGGAGTGAACTCCTGGATAGACTCTTTGAGCTCGTCAAAGCCCGTGCACCATCTGTCCACAAAATCCTGATCGTAAAGCTCTTCGTTTATCACAACATACAGCCAGGCACAGGCCAGGGCGGCGTCGGTACCGGGACGGATCTGCAGATGATACTCCGCACGAGCGCCCCACCAGGTAAGCCGCGGATCGATGGAGATGATCTTGGTGCCCAGCTGATGGCAGACAGCCAGCCAGTGACCGATATAGCCGTCGGCGTTAGATTTAAGCGGCTCGTTGCCCCAGACGACCACCACGCCGGGAGGTGTGAACTCGGGATCGGCATAACGCAGCTCACTGCCCTCGGACGCATCGGCAATCATATAATCGCCACAGGGCGCAAAAGCACCAAACAGGCGCGGCAGGTAGCAGGCAAAGCCGGTAAAGCCGTAGGTTGAAATGTTTGGAGTCTTAAGTGCGGCGTTACCAAAATAGGTCATCGGCCCCGTATTGCGACCAGTACCATGAATCAACAGGATGGAGCTTCCACCGTATTCCTCCCAAACGCGCCGAACTTCACGCTCGCAGGTATCAAAGGCTTCTTCCCAGCTGATACGTTCCCATTTGTTTGAGCCGCGCTCGCCGATGCGCTTCATCGGATACTTCAACCGATCTGGATTATGAACGGCCTCCTCCATATCAAGGCAGCGCACACAGAGTTTGCCGTTGACAAACGGACTGAGGGGATCGCCTTCTATCTTGGCAAACTCGCCATCCTTGGTATAAATCAGCAAACCGCAGGAATTGTGGCAACCTGGCGGCGACCAATGGTTGGTTCGGGTGACCTGATAGCCATCCTCCTCCCACTGAAATTCGCCCTCATGATAGGCCTTGCGGTCTATCCCATCGAGAAACTCTTGATAATCAAGCATCAGTACTCCTTTCGTCTTCCTTCCTCGCTTGCCTCGTTCGCAATGCCTTTAAGCAGGGCGGTGCCCCCTACAAAGCCCAACGGGGTTTCTCATGGGGAGTTCTTTGCAGGAACTCTTCGCAAGAGGCATCTTGCCCAACCGCGCGCCAGTCAGTTGAACGAGCCACCGCTTTAAAGACAGAGCGATACTACTCCGAACCTGCAGTTTTGCCATTTACAGGATGGTATGATTATGCACTCAAAGAAGAGGAGTTCATTAACCTACGGGGATGATTGCCGCCATAGCTTGTCTATCAGCCCTGCCGGCAACCGGTTTTGTCACTCAGTGCTTCTTCCATCTGCTTTCGATAAGATCTATCAGACCCTGCTGAGAATGAATACCGGCTTTGCGATAAATCGAATAGATATGGGCCTTGGCGGTCGCCTTTGAAATATAGAACTGCTCCTGAATATAGCGGGCGTTTCTGCCACGCGCCAAAAGGAAGAGCACCTCGGTCTGCCGCGGCGATAAGTCGACCTCTTTGGCTATCTGCTCAACCGTGCGCTTCCAGGCGCCGCCGCCAGCAACATGAATTTCGTCTATTTGAATCTCAGTTTCCTGTTCGGTGATATGTGAATTGTCTTGAAACAGGAAGGTGGAAAGAACCAGCAAGGCCAAAAGCAACAAAAAGAAGAGTAGTGGTTTGAGAAACTCCAGCTCTGGCGCAAGACTAAACGCAGCATAGCCGATAAGCCAGCCCCCGGTAAAACCGCCGCAGATCAGCAGCTTACTGGTGCTGAACGGGGATATCGCATTGAGCTGATTAAAACGTACCTGCTCGGCAGTCGCCGCGGTAACGTATTCCAGATGAACGGCCACATTTCCCAAAAGATAGCACCCCAGAACTCCCACCCAGAACTGTGGCATGAAACAGAGGAAGAAGAGTGCCGGCATGATTCTGATAACATAGGTTTTAAGCAGCATCTTTTCGCTGAGATACATCTTTTTGGCGCCGTCAATGAGAAGCGCCGTGCCCAGCAGCGCGGTAAAGACACCTGCCAGAAGGGCGCCGAGGGAAGATCCTTTGCCCCCTTCCATAAAAAAACCAAACATCACACAATAGGCCGCCAAACCGCCAAGAAGGCCGTCACAAAGCGTCGTGACCATCCCGCTGATGTGAGGAACGTGGCGTTCAGCGCTTTGGGCAACACAGACTGGCTCCCAATTTCTCAGCATATCCGGGAGCACGCCAAAAAAGAGCGTTAACGAGCAGATCGGCAACAGCCACAGTATGCTTCGCAGACCCACCTCATTCATTGCGGTACTGAGTACGCAGATCGCTCCGCCAACAATCAATGCCCCCGTGCAGTAGCGAAAGACCCACCGGCGACCGCCAAGAAAAACCGCCCATAAAAGCGAGAGACAGAGATAACCAAGGGCCAGAGGAACGATGCGAGCGGGTAAAAACGATAGCGCCCACGCGAGCAGGAAGGCAACAAAGGCCACTATTCCCAGCGTGCGAAGCCAGCGTGGCCGTACCAACAGATTTGCCAGCCTCTTTGACAGAGCGGACAAGACGATGAGTATGGCTGAGAAGATAAAGACCGCGAATACCCTATCTGCAGGTGAGCTATCAGAAAACAAGGGCGAGCACTCCCCAAAAAGAAGAATCCCCAAAACCCAGGAAACATAGGCGCTGTACCCCAAAAAACCCAGGAGCGCGCTCAGCGAGAATACCTTGCGTTCCTCAATCACGTCTGTTGACGCAGCGGTTGTACCTGGCTGAAACTGAGAATCTGTCGGCATGTCTCAAAAAACCTCCACTCCTGTCCGATGGGCATTGTACCGCGCTCAGCATATTTACTTTGAAGATGACGCACAAACATTGATCGGCACCTTACGAGTGGTCGAGCACACGGAAAGGCCCAGCCAGACCTGTGTCTGGCTGGGCCGAGGCTGCCGAGATATCCGAAAACCATAAGCATCGAGCAAGCCTCTATCCTTTTGGAACCCAAAGTACCTGCTTCGGTTTTTTCGCCAGTTCCTGTGAAAGCTCCTCGATAGTATCATATTTCATTACAAAGGCCTGACAGTGGTGAACGCAGGTGGGTTCCTTGCCAGCAGCCACACGATCTGCGCAGAGATCGCATAGGTCGGTAGGCACCGGGATCTTGTTCCAGTTAAAGTTCCTGCCCTCGTCATCAGTGTCATCTTTTTGCCAGGGGCCGTCATCCAAAACGCGGATGCCCCATTTTCCCACCGGAAAATCATGCTCTTCCTTGCAGGCAATCTCACAGGTCTGACAGCCCGTGCAATACTGATAATCAACAAGCAGTCCATATTGTACGGCCATTATTTCACCAACCTCCCAAACTTCTCCCAGACGTAATCCATATCGGTATCAAGATTCTCTTCAAGCGGCGCTACGCTGCACGACATGCACTTATGCGGTGCGCCGTACCCGAGTTTGCTGTTGTAGTGGTTGGGCACAAGGTCGTTGCAATTTGACTGCCAGACTCCAAAGAGATTGGGCGCCTCACCTTCCTGCTCGGGGAACCACCAACCATGTTGAGCGTGCACCACGCCCGAGCGCACGATTGGCGATACCTTAGCTTTAAACTTTGCCTTACCAAACTCATTGGCGATCTCGACCCACTGCCCATTTGTAACTCCAATTTCTCGGGCGTCATCGGGATTTATCTCAAGCAGGGGATCGGGATTCAGCTCGCGCAGCCGAGGTATCTGACGATGCT
>JAISMZ010000294.1 GCA_031276475.1 Coriobacteriales bacterium | reverse complement strand
GATCGTGCCGCGCTGGGCGTCCCAGAGCCGGGCCGCAAGCTTGGCGGCCGTCGTTTTGCCCGAGCCGGACGGGCCTACCAGCGCGGTGGTCTGCCCCTGCCGTGCGACAAAACTCACACCGCCTAAGACGGGCGTGCCGGGCTCGTAGGAAAAATGCACGTCCTCAAAGGTGATATCAAAATCCTTTGGCGTAAACGCGGTTGTGCCGCTGGCCAGGGGATGGTTCTCAATCTCGGAGAGGCGCTCGTTGCTCACATCGACGGCAAATATCTCCAGGATGTTCATCAGCATCTCGGTAGCGGGGTCGTAAATGCGCGTGGCAACCAGGGTAAACAGGATGAACAGGGCCAGGCTCAACTCACCGGAGGCCAGCAGCGCTGTACCTGCCAGAAGGGTGGTGGCGATGCCCAGCTGCAGCAAGGCCCGCGCCGAGGTCAGCGCGACCGAGGCGGTGAGTTCGTAGCGACCCTGTAGCTTTTCTACCAGCGCAAACTGCCTGTTCAAACGCTCGCAGGCAACTTCTTGGCGATTGCAGGCGCGAATATCCTGGGCGCATTCGATGAGCTCCTGGATGGCTTCGCTACTGGCCAGCCTGGCGGCGCTCATCGTGCGACCGCTGCGTCTTTGCGCACTCTTGCTTGCTAGCACAATAGCTATTGCCACGGGAACGACCCAGAGACAGGCCAGCATCATCCGCCAGTCGCAGAAGGCGAGCGCCACGGCGGAGGCGACCATGTAGACGGCCATGCCCCAGAGTTGGGGAAGGGCGTGGGAGAGCGCATGCTCGCTGCTTTCCGCGTCGCTGATGATTATCGTTGTTAGATCGGAGAGGTCGCGCTTGCTAAAAAACGACAGGGGCAGATGCCGCAGGCGCTCGGCGATGGCGATGCGCCGGCGGCTGCTCTCCTCGTAGGTGTCGCAAAAGGTCGCCCGGTACTTGCGTGCCTGCGTGAAGCCTACCGCAAACAGCGTCAGCAAAAAGGTCAGCAGGTACTTCCAGGGCTCAATTGCATAGGCGCCCTCACCGGTCAGCGGGCGCAGGATATCGATGATTGCCATCAGCAGGATCAGCATCGGAGCCAGGTTCGCCGCGTTGGAAAGTGCCGACCAAAGTACACCTTTGGAGAAGACCCGCGCCCCCTGCCTGGAGAGATTATAGCGCCGCGCGAAGTAGCCGCTGGGAGTCCTGGGGGGTTTATGGGGAGTACTGCTCTGGGGTTCGCCCGCGGCTTCGCTCGGGAGGTCACGCCGGTCGCCGTCCCTAGGCTCGCCCGCGGCTTCACCCCGATCGCCGTCCAGAGGCTCGCCCACAGCACCGCGCATCGCGCTACCGCCGGTCATGGCCGACCTCCTCCACAACTGCTAATCCTGCTAAATTGCCTACCGATATATCCGCCCCCGCCGCGCCCGGCGCCCCCACATCCGGGTATGAGGATGACCCGCGCCCGGCACCCGCGACCTCCCAGCTTACGGAGGCGCAGTAGTCCTCCCACATCTGCCGGTAGGGGCCGTTCGCGTCCACCAGGGAGGCGTGCGTTCCCCGCTCCACAACTTTGCCGTCGGCAATCACCAGGAGCTGGTCGGCGTCAACCACCGATGAGAGCCGATGCGCGATGATCACAACGGTGCGGCCTTTCATGACGCGCTTCAGGCTTTGCTGGATGCGCGCCTCGTTGTCGGCATCGGCAAAGGCCGTTGCCTCGTCCAGCACGACGATTGCCGAGTCCTTGAGGATGGCCCGGGCAAGCAGCAGGCGCTGTTGCTCGCCGCCGGAAAGATAGACCCCCTCGGCGCCGATGAGCGTGTCTACGCCCTGCGGCAGCTTGGCCACGATGTCGTCGCACTGGGCGTCGGCCAGGGCCGCCAGGACCTGCTCGCGGCTGGCGTCGGGGCGGGCGGCACGGACGTTTTCCAATAGCGTATCGGCAAAGAGCCGGCCACCCTGAAAGACAAAGGCGACATTCTCCATTAAATCGCGCGCGTCCAGCTTGCGAACGTCGTGGCCGCCCACCTTGACCGCGCCTGCGCGCACGTCCCAGAAGCGGGGGATTAGCGTTGCGCAGGTGGACTTGCCGCCGCCAGAAGGCCCTACCAGCGCCAGCGTCTGGCCGGGCGCGAGGACAAAGCTGACCTGCGAGATGGCGTCGCGTTCGCTGCCCGGATAGGCAAAGCAGACGTCCTCAAAGGCGATGGAAGCGTCGCGCATGTCCTCTGCAACCTCGGGCTGGGCCAAAGGCTCAACAGAAAGCACGGCGTTGATGTTGCGCAGGGCGCTGCGTGCCGACATCACGGACTGTCCGATGTACATCACGCGCGTCAGCATGCTGGGGATGATGCCGCAGAGCGCGGCGTAGAACAGGACGTCGGCGGCAAAGCGCGGCCAATCCCCGCCGGTCGTGGACGCGGCGGCAAAAGCTGCGACAGGAACCAGCAAAATAAAGGCCGAGGCCGTAACGACGGTAAAACCGACCTGGGGCCGCTCAGAGGTCTGGGCAAAACCAAAGGCCAGATTGCCGTAGGCGACGATGCTTTGGTAAAAGCCCTTAAAGGAGTAGGCGGTCTGCTGAAAGACCTTTACCACCGGCATCCCGCGCACGTACTCCACGGCCTCGCGGTTCATGGCGTCTATGGCATCTTGATAGTCATCCATGGCAGATGTCGCGCCTTTGCCCATCGTCATCCCCAACAGGGCAAAACCGAGGATAATCGGCAGCAGGCAGGCAAGCCCCATCCGGCCGTCAAAGACAAAGCTTAAGGCGATAAAAGCCACCGGAGTGATAATTGCAGCCACGACATCGGGCAGTTTATGGGCGATGACATCCTCGGTCAGGTCGGCTCCGGCGTCCACATGGCGGCGCAATTCTCCAGAAGCAACGCTTTGGTAGTAGCCAAGCGGTATGCGCAGCAGATGCTTGCAGCAGGTGCCGCGAATCTGCGCTGCGACGTGAAAGGCCGCGCGATGCGTGCAGCTTAAGCCCGCCATATAGGTTAAGACGCTGGCCACCGCCGCCGCCGCAGCCACCCAGCCAAACATCGTCAGGTCAGATGTTTTGGAGAAGTCCGGCAGCGCCGCAAGGAGGTTGCGGGCTATCTGCCAGATGCAGAGAAAGGGCAGCAGCGCCAGCACTGCGGAGGCGGCGGAAAGCAGGCAGCCCAAAACGACCAGCCAGCGGCGCCTGCCCGCGTAACGCAGCAGGGCGAGGAGCCCGTCGCTGCCCGTGCGGTCCTTAGCTGTTGAGCCGGATGTCATTGTCTGCTCCACATTTTCTGCCATTGCCTCATGGTTGCCCAAGCGATTCGCGCCCGAGATGGGGGACGCGAATCGCCGCTGCCCGGTATCGCCGCCAGCCGCCGCCCTAGACGGCAACCGCGCGAGCAAAGTGCTTCTTAAAGATAACGTAACCCAGCCCGCCGCCAATCAGTGCCCCAACGACGCAGGCAAGGGGAGCGAGCACCAGATTGATTCCCGTCAGCCCCTGCAGCAGCTGGCCGACCTGCTCGGAGCTCATATGGGCGTTCAGCATCATCTGGGTAAACATCTCGGCCGAGAAGATCGCGAGGATGCCGTGGCCAATCCAGAAGCAGAGGACCCAGGCAACAAAAGCGATTATATTCGCAACGGGGTTCGTGTACTTTCCGGCGCGGACTATCAGCTCGCCAATCGCGCCGCCAACAAGTATCCCCAGCACCGCCGTCCAGATCTGACCCAACAAAAAGGCGACGATGGCAACGATCAGCGAGGAAAGCAGGCAGGCCCATGGCTTGCGAATGTTAGCCCGCATATACATCCAGACGATGCCCGCGAGCACCGCCCCTACAGCGTCGCCGTAAAAATAGGTGGTCAGCGTGATGCTGCAGGTCATCGCACCCACCAGCATCGCGACGAACAGCAAAAGCGAGAAAATCGCCAGCCGAATAACGTCCTTACCCTGCCATTTGTTGCTACTGTCGATTGCCATATGCCTGCACTTCCTTTCGTTGTTCTCGCGACCTGCTGGCCGCGAGCTGCTTATACTGCCTGTCCGGTTTACCAGCAGATTCGCTGGTTGCCTACCGGGGGATGCCGGGCGGTGCCTACCGAGCGATGCCGAGCGACGCCTGCCGAGCGATGCCGAACGCCGCCTCCCGGGGAGGCGCGTTAGCCGCCGCCATCACGTCATCATCTGCATAACCGGGAGCCAAAACTCCCAGCGCCCGCGGCAGGGTCTCATCGCTCAGGTCGTAGGCGCTGCGCACCCTGCCGTCCGCCACCTCAATCACCTGATCGCAGGCCGCGGCCACAAGCTCCGCGTCGTGGGTGATGACAAAGACGCAGCAGCCCAACTGGACAAGGCGGCGGATCTCATCTGCGCAGCGCCGCATATTCGCCCGGTCCAAACCGCTGGTCGGCTCATCAAGCACAAGCAGCCTTGCGCCCGCATGCACGCCCACCGCCACAGCAAGCCGCTGCTTCTCGCCACCCGACAGGCTTGCGGGGTGCCGCTCCTCCCTGCCACTAAGGCCAAAGCGTTGGATAAGATCGGCGATTTGCGCCTGGTCACCTGCGTCGGGCGATGCCAGGCCAATCTCAAACTCCTCACGCACGCTGGCACCGAACAGCTGATAGCCCGATTCCTGCAACACCAGGTAGACACTGCCAATGCGGCTGCGCGCGCTCAGCGGTCGCGCGTTGAGGGAGATGCCGCCGTAGCTCTCGCGGATCAGGCCCGCCATGACCTGCGCCAACGTGGACTTGCCCTGGCCGTTGCCTCCGATAATGGCAACCGCATGACCACCTGTTGCCAAAAACGACAGGCCCTTGAGGATATCTTCCTGCGGGCGGTAGCCGGCGCGCAGGCCGTCCGCCTGGATGTCAAGCGGGCGCAGGTCACGGGCGGCGTTTTTGCTGCTGGCTCCGGCGGCGTCTTTGCTGCTGGTGTCTGTCGCGTCCTCGCTGCTGGCGCCTGCCGCGTCTTCGCTGCTGGCCCCTGCCGCGTCCTCGCTGCCAGCACCCGCCTCCCCAGGCGTGGCCCGCAGCTGCGACTCAAACTGAAGGCCGCGCAACGACCAACGGCGCAGGCCCATCCCAGCCGCTGTATCCGTGGGCAGGTCGGCAAACTCCTGGGCCGTCCAGTCGCGAGCGATATGGCCATCGCGCATACAGACCACACGGTCTACCAGGTCGTCCAACCAATGCAGGCGGTGCTCAACAATCAGGATGGTCTTCTGCAGATCCTTCAGGCGCTGCAAAGTGCGCTTTACCGCCTGCGTGGCGGCCGCGTCAAGATTGGCCGTGGGTTCATCCAAGACAAATATATTCGCACCCATAGCACATACCGTGCCCAGGGCAAGCAGTTGGCGCTGTCCGCCCGACAGGTCGTGGATGTCCCGTTCAAGCAGGTCTTGCAGCCCCAACGTCTCAACCGCCTCGGCAACGCCGCGCAGGATCTCTGCGCGGGCCAGCCCCAGGTTCTCGCAGCCATAGGCCAACTCAGAGGTGGTGTCGAGGTTGAAGAACTGGCTGCGCGGATTTTGAAAGACCGAGCCAACGCTGCGGCAGAGCTCGTCCATCTCCCATTGCCCCAGCTCAATGCCGTCAATCAGCACGCGACCCTGCCGGCTGCCTTCATAAAAGCTGGGGATAAGTCCGTTGCACAGCCGCGTCAGCGTGGTCTTTCCGCAGCCCGAAGGCCCGGTCAGGCAGACGCACTCGCCGCGGTTTATTCTCAAATTAATATTATTTAATGTGGGGTTTTTCTGCTCGGACAACGCACCGTAGGCAAAGCTGACGTCCTCAAAGGCGAGTGCGGGTGGCGTCAGGTCGGGCATCAGAAGAGCCCCATCAGCGTCAGGCTGTCCCGTGCGAGCACAGCCGAGACAAGGGTTAGGGCGGCAAAGCCCAGCAGGAAGAACCAGTCGGCAACGCCGGTTTTCAGCTCGTAAAGCGAGGTGCGTGCGTGTTTGGAGTCGATGCCGCGCACCGTGGCCGCCCGCGAGATCTCGTCGGTGACAACCGAGACGCGCAAGATCAGTGGGACCGCAAAGTGCTCGATCATCCTTAAGGGATGGCGCAAAATATTGCCCAGGGACAGGCGGATGCCACGCAGCTTCATGGCCGCCAGCACCGCCGAGGCCTCGGCTGCCAGGGTGGGAAAGAAGCGCAGCACCACCGAGAGGGCCACGATTACCAGGCGGGGGATATGCAGGCGCTGTAGCGCGTAGGCCAACTCGCCCACGCGGACCGTGCTGACCAGGGTGGTAGCGATTATCGCGACGGCGTAGATCTTACGCAGCATCATCAGCATCGCGCCGACCGACACGAAGAAGGGATCGGCCGAGAGAGAACACAGCGTCGCGGTGACCCAGACAGCCGCATAGCCCACCAGCCATTTGGCGGCACCGGCCCAGCGCCCGCTGTAGGCAAGGGTCGCCGCCGCCAGCACCACGCCGGCAATGTCGAGGGCGGCAGGGGTAGGGGTTGTGGCCATCAGGTTGATCATAACGAGGATGACTATCTGAACGCGCGGATCGACGGAGCGTCTTTTTGCCAGGCTGCGCTCGATTTGTCGCTCGATGTCTTGAGCGCGTAGGCGTGAGCCCGTCTTGCGCCAACTCCTGATTGCCACCGACATGCCCGTGGGCCTCCCTTTTATGGCTCGGGTCTGGATAAAAACGGTGTGTGACTGTCGTGAATATTAGTGAAAGCTAACTTTGCGTTCTAATGATAGCACTCTCTAATTTTTTGTCAAGGTAGTGCAACACAAAGGGTAACACAAAGGGGACGTACTCTTTTGTGTTCCCGGTGAGTGCGCTGCTGGCGACGCCTCTGTTTCTGGCGCTGTTACCGTTGGCGACGCTACTGTAGAACACAAAAGAGTACGTCCCCTTTGTGTTCTCCCCTTTGTGTTCCACGTCCCCTTTGTGTTCGTCCCCTTTGTGTTTAGGCGAACGGAACCCCGAGCCGCTACTGCGGCGAAGCGTAAACAGTCCTGTTATGTGCAGTACCGCCCGTATTCCATTATTGTATTCATAAATACTTTCCAAAATATTTATTTACTATGTTTTTATTATATTTATCTTCCCCTCTCCAGAATTCTATATATTTCCAGTCATTCTTCCCTCTATTTTGTCTGTCGTAAGAACCGGGCTGTAATATTTCTATGCAGGCCATTATTTCAATTAACATTTTCCTTTCATTTTTTGTTGATTTTATACACGCGGACAACCTTTTCTCCAATGTACCCGGATAATCATCCGGTTTGCTTTTTTCTATTGTTTCCAGTATATTCTTAAATATTTTTATATCCTCATCCGTTGGTTCGGATATTTCTTCTGTACAAAACATTCGCAAATCAAATAACGTATACAATAAATCACCGTGACAAACTCCGCCCCATTTTATACGTTCAAAGTTTAGCACATTTAAATCATTATCGATATATTTTTCATTGCCTATAATTCCATATTTTAAATCTCTGCATATCCCGCAAGTATATGAAGTATAATTTATTTCTCCATTTTCATTATATCCGTGACCGCTTACTTCTTTTGAGTATGTATGTTTCGTCAATTGCTTAGCTATAAAATATGATGCAATACTGGAACGCCAATCAAGCCGTTTGTTTGAGAGACTGCTTAAAAAGGCTTGCGATACTTTTTCCATAGATATTTTTTCAATAATTTCTAATATTTCATTTATACACTCATCGTGTGTTTTAGTTATATTATCAAACATTA
>JAISMZ010000289.1 GCA_031276475.1 Coriobacteriales bacterium | reverse complement strand
GCCGCCCCGGCCCCGGCTACCGCCCCGGCCGCCGCCCCGGCCCCGGCCCCCGAGTTGATGCTTGTCGGGCACGCTGAGGCCGAGGCCGTCAAGCTTTTCTCCAATACCTATCTGGCGATGCGCGTCGCCTTCTTTAACGAGTTGGACTCCTTTGCTCTGAGCAAGGGGCTTAACGCCCACCAGGTGATTCGCGGTGTTTGCGCCGATGGGCGAATCGGTGACTTCTATAATCGTCCCTCATTTGGCTACGGCGGCTACTGCCTGCCCAAGGATACCAGGCAGCTGCTGGCCAACTACGACGGTCTGCCCGACATCCTTACGCGTGCGATTGTGGATGCCAATCAGGCCCGCAAGGACTTCATCGCCGAGCAGGTGCTGGCACTCAGGCCCCAGATTGTAGGCATCTATCGTCTGGTGATGAAACCGGGTTCAGATAACTATCGTCACTCCTCTATTCAAGGGGTAATGAAACGCATCAGGGCCAGGGGTATTGAATGCCTGGTGTATGAGCCGACTCTTTTAACCCCGGAGTTTTTCCACTGCGAGGTGGTCAGCGATTTGGATGAGTTCATCACGCGCTCGGATCTGATCCTCGCAAACTTCATGAGTCCTGAGTTAAGCGACGTGGCCGATAAGGTGTTCACGCGTGATTTGCGTGCGGACGAACTTAATCGGCGCCTCCGTGAGGCGAGCGGGCCGCAAGATGACCTGCGATAATTAACCGACACCTCTCAAGACTTTTAGCGCTAAACTTATCCAAACGGGAAATCCAGCCGTTAAATCGACAAAAATGAAACGAGGCGTATCGCGTGGTAGCACCAAACCGTAAATGCAATCTGATCATCGATTCCTGCTGCGATCTGCCCGCCGATCTGGTGGCCTCCTTCGGCGTAGACCTGATCGAGTTCACCTTCTTGATGAGTGACGGCGAACACCTTGACGATCTTGGCGTCTCAATGCCGTATCATGAGTTCTACGAACGGATGCGCAAAGGCGAGCAACCCAAGACCGCGCAGGTGCCTTATGCCTCCTTGCTGCGCAGCTTTAAACGCGCCTGCGAAAGCGGCGTACCCGCAGTCTACCTCTGCTTTACGGGAGCGCTTTCGGGCACCTATGACACGGCCGTTCAGGTGCGCAACGATCTGATGACAGACTATCCGCAATCGGAACTCTATGTTGTGGATACCAAGCTGCCGTCGGCGGCCGAGGGACTGCTGGTAATTGAGGCGATGCGTCAACTGGATCGGGGGCTGACGGCCAGCGAGATGGTCGCCTGGGCCGAGGAAGCGCGCTATTACGTCAACGGCTTCTTCACGCTGCCCGACCTGGAATCGCTCAGGCGCGGCGGGCGTATTCCCGACATGGCCGCCATTGCGGGTGCAAAGCTGGATATCAAACCGATCATCACCTATGACACCGATGGCCGCCTGACCTTCTTCGGTGTCGCTCGCGGCCGCAAGAAGTCAATTCGCCAGCTGTTACAGGCCTATCAAGAACGGCGCCAGGACTGCCAGGACACAACGGTAATCGTCGCCTCGGCAGACGCGCTTAAAGAGCAGCGGGCGCTGGCCGAGCAGATACTGAAGATCACCGAAGGCAAGACCTCGCTTTGGCAGACACAGGTTGGCCCGGTAATTGGCTCGCACGTTGGGCCAGGGATGCTGGCTGTGGTATTCTGGGGGCCGGATCGCCGCAAGCGCATTTCGTTGGGCGATCGCATTGCTAACATTGTCAGTGGTAAGGGTGATTTTGATGAGTAAGACGATTTTTATCTTCAGCGACCGTCGTGGTCTGACTTTGGCCGAGAAGTTGGCTGCGGCCGGCCACGACCTCTGCGGTTTTGTACCTGCCGCCGCCGCTTTTGCGCCCCAGACCTCGCTGCCACAGGTCACGTCCCTGCCCGAGGCACTGGGCGTGGCCACGGTGGTTCTTTCGTTGTTGGAGGGTCCCGCGCAGATTGAGGAAGTCTATCTGGAGCGTAATGGCGTGCTGCAAAACGCCCAGGCCGGCTGTTGTTTTGTCGATCTCAGCGTCACCGCGCCACGATTTGCCCGCGAGATGCATGCGCTGGCCTCCGTCCACGACTGCTATTTTGCCGATGCGCCCCTCTCCGCCAACATCGCCGGTCTGCAGCCGGACGCGGCGCGCGCCCTGTTGGGCTGCGAGGAGAATATCCGCGAGCAGGTGACGGCGCTTTTACACGACGCCGGCCTGAGTGTGCTGCACTGCGGCCTGCCCGGCTCCGGAGCTGCGGCACGGATTGCGACACTGGCTACAGATGCGGCTATGCTGCTCGGCGTCGCCGAGGCTTTGGCCTACGTTCGCGGTTGTAAGCTCAGTGATCAGGCAGCCGCAGAGTTTCTGCTTACCAGTCCGCTGCGCTCCGAGAGCGAAAGGGCGCTGATAGAGATGGCTTTGCAGGGGCGCTTTAAAGAAGGCTATCCCTTGCGGCGCTTCTATCAGGAGATCACGGTGGCCCTTGACGCCGCCGATGACCTGAACCTGGCGATGCCGGTCATCGAGACAACGCATCAGCTGCTGGATCTGCTGATGATGATCGGTGCGGCCGAGATGGGCGTGCAGGCCCTGACGCTGGTCTTTTCTGAGGAAGAGTACTGCAAGCAATGGGGCTTGGATTGGGATCTGGCCCAGCGTTTCATGGACGTTTACGAGCACGCCCAGGATGATTATGACGACTACGACGATGACGATTTTGATGATTCCGATGACGGCTTCAGCCGCCGCTTTTCCACAAACTGAGCGGACGCAGGCAGCACAGGCACCACAGAGGGCGCTAACACAAAAGGAGCGCCCCTCCGTGTTAACGCCCTCTGTGGTGCCTGCGCTGCCCGATCGGCTGACCTTTCCCGCGCTCGGTGAGCTCTGGTGGCTGGAATACCGCGACACCGGCACCCGCGGCTCAGCCCAGGTGCGGATGCGCTCCGATGCTGCCAGCCTGCGCGTCAGCGGTGAGATCAGCGAGCGAGCGGGTCGCGAGGCGCTGCGGCGTTTTGTACTCCGCTACGCTCGCCAGGTGCTGCCCGTTCTCGCTCAGGGCATCAGCGATGAGTGCCGGCCCCAGCTTGGCAGGAGTGCCCGGGACTTTGCGGTGATGAATGCTCGCAGGCGCTGGGGTTCCTGTTCCAGCGATGGTCGCATCCGTCTGAACTGCAAGCTGTTGTTCTTCCCCAAAGAGCAGGCCCGCCAGGTGATACTGCACGAACTGGCGCACCTGCGCGAGATGAACCACTCCAAACGCTTTTACGAGCTGCTCTTCGCACTGCCGGGCTCAAATAAGGATCTGGAGAAGGCCAACCGCAGGGCGATGGTTCATGTTCCAGAGTGGTTTTTGAGCGCCTGAGCGCCTTTTGGGGCAATCATAAAATCGCGCATTACGTAAAAGACCTTGCCATCCTCGCCGGTGACCTCAAACAGCAGCGAGTATGCCTCGGCGGCGGGCAAGGTCTGCAATCCGGCTGTGGCATTGGCTCCCGTGCCGCTTGCCAGCACCGCGCCTCGGTCCAAGGCGCTGATGTCTTGCCCGGGAGCAATGCTGTTCTCGGCTACGATCAGCCAGGATATCGCCTGCGCGCCCGCCACATCGTTGCCGGTGAGGACCGCGCTGCGCGGATTGACGCTTACCGCTTCAAGGCCCTCGCCATCTCCGCCATGCATGACCACCTCAGCGGCGTATTCGCTTTGCGGTGTCTGAGCTGCGGCTTGTGCCGGGGCGGGCTTCTCTTCAGCGGGCGGAAAGTTTGCGGTGGCAAATAGGGCGGTGCCGGCAAGTGCACAGGACGTGATTCCCAGCGCGATCTTAGTGCCCAGAGTTGCCGTTACGGCTGCCAACTTGCCGCCAGCGACTGCTGCCGAGGCTGATGCGACAGCACTGCCCGTCGCAACTGCCGTACCAGCAGCCAGAGCCTCAATGCCGCAGTTAATGGCTTTCTCAAGCAGTTCCGTTGAGTCGGCACTGATGCTTTGATTAGCGTCCAAACTGAAGGCGCTCGCAATCAATGCGGAGAAGCTCTGTGCCTTCCCCAAATTCCACTGCCTGTCGTTTTCGTCTGTCGCGCTGCGCTCAAACAGTTCTTTCAGTTTTTCACGTCCGCGCGTAAGATACGAGGTGACGGTTGGAACCGGGCGATCCAGCGCCTTGGCAATCTCTTTTACCGACAGTTCTTCAAAATAAAACATCAGCAATATCTCGCGGTATTTAAGCGGCAGCGCGGCAATCTGCTCACGCAGCCGCTCGCAGGCCAGATTATGCTCCAAGTTGTCCTGCGGGAGCAGATCGCGTCGGGTCTCTATCAGCATTGCCTCGGGCATCGTTACCTCATCAGCGTTTATGTCGCATTCATGTTGCCTGCGCTTCCTGCGTTTATCCAACGAAGCATAGCTTTGATGGGCAGTGATGCGGCTCAGCCAGGCGTTAAACGCGCGCGGGTTTTGCAGTTTTGCGATATTGCTGCATACCCGGATAATAACCTCCTGTGCCACATCCTCGGCGTCGTGGTAGTCGCCGAGAATCTGCAAAGCGTGATACATGATGCTTTGCTGTTTGGACAACAAAAGCTCGCGCAACGCCTGTGGCTCGCCAGAGATGGCGCGTTTGACCAGCCGCTCCTGTCTGACCCATATCTGACTCTGATCAAGGCTTGCTCCGGTACGTCGCATGCATGCTTCCTTTGTGGTCTAAGAGCACCGTCTGATAAAAAATGCTGCAAATCGGTCGCGCCATTCTATATCAGAAGCCACTGGCCTGCCATCATCTTCCCGTTTGGCGATACACAGTGCGACATATTGGGAATCAGGGCGCGCGGAAATGTCCCTCAACGGTCTTTACGTCCCCTTTAAAGATTCTTTTGGAGAGGTTTGCAGCAAATCCCAGATCGCCACCCTCATGCAGACAGACAGAAAAAAGCAAAAGGATAGCCGCGAAAGGGGCACAGAAATGGTAGGCAACGATTCTTTCAGTGACGAACAGTGCAGTAAGGCAGGTGCCGGCGACAAACCGGACGGACAAAGGGTAGAGGACAGCGGCGCCGTGCGCTACGGCAGCGGCGTTTTGCGCCACGGTGTCACCGCCCTTTGCGGCAGCGCCAAAGCCGCAACCCAGCGCGGCATACTGATGTTGCTCAGCCTGCTTTTGGTAGTCACGCTGGTGCCGCTGGGCTTGGGCTCGCAGGCCGGTGCAGAGGTCTGGGACACCTCCACTACGGCATGGGTCGCTACGGGCAATTATCTGGATGTCCCCCTCGACCTGAAGGACCAGGAGATCAGCGTTACCACAATTATACCGCAGGGAGAAGATAGTATGGGCCTCTCCACAGAAGCATGTTGGGACATCTATCTAAACGGAAGCAGGGTTGACGGAGTTGCCAAGGCAGACTCATATCGTCTCTGGCCCAAAGGCTCCGACCTGGCTAGTCATGTGCCAACCTTAGATATCGTTTGTTCTGAGCAGATTGTTTATCTGGCACGGACAAGGGGTTATACCTTTCATTTCTCAAAGACGATAAGTGGTACGGCGGAGGGCTTAAATCCGCAGGGTCCCGGCTCCATAAACTATTCTGTTACCTACAGTGGCAAGGCAACGGTAAAGTTGAATTTGAACTGGGTGCTTAAACCAGATATGTTAGGTGCTTATTCTGGCAGCGTGCTTGGTCCAACGGGCGATAATCACAATGAGACTTTTCATCAGACAAATGGTGGCGGGGATCCCGACGTATACCGCTATTGGCAGCTCACGTATACCGGATACACGGTCACCTACTCCGACGTGCAAATAGCAAAAACACCCTCCCATCTGGGAGAAACAGTTGGCAACAACCTGCGTTTTCCCATCTACCATTCGGTGACCAACCAGAGCTTTGGTTCAGCCGCTCCCGTCTTTACCGCCCATCCGAATAACCTAAAGAAGGACGGGCAGCCCATCCATGGCCACAGATGGACCGAAGTTGGCACGGCCCGAGGGGGGCCCACTGCCGGCAGGACCTTTGGGGATGGCAGCACGGCCAACGGTACCATCACCTCTACCAACACGGCTTTTCTGGGTACGGCTCTGCCCAACAATGGCGCTGCCTTCACCGGCATCGGCAAGGCTCAGCAGAGCCTGAGGGCGCGGGACAACTCGCAAAACCTCCCCTTTACCACAGACGCCCAAAACCCCCGGGAGAGCACCACCACCCGCTGGATAACCGTAACGACAGACGCTGCGCCCACCCTTACGCTGAGCTATGCTCCCGACTCCATCTTAGCTGGTCAACCCTACGCGGGTGAATGGACGAACCAAGACGTTAAAGCCGAGGTTTCCTCAAACCTTTACGGCAGCTTTCGCACGTTATTAAAGGAAGGGGCAGGCGAAGCCGCAAAGGGCAGCTCGGACGCCGCCGCGGTGGCAAAGACCTACAACGCCGACACACCTGCGGCCGGCACCAGCGTCTCAGGCGTACTCGTTGCCACGGCTGATAACACCGTACTGTCTGCGCAGACAGCGGCAAGAACCATCAGGGTAGATAAGACAAACCCCGTGCCCGGTGTGAATTACCGGCCCGATCTGCCGCTCGACGAGGCCTTTACCGATACCTCCAGCGACGCGCTTTCTGGTATTCAGGCCACGCGCATAGCTGTCGTCGCCAAAGGCACCGCCAAGCCCGCAGCGGGCTCCGATGCGTGGATTAACGACTTTGCAGAGGTCACCGTGGCCGAGCCGGGCTACTACGACATCTGGGTAGAGGCAAAGGACAGGGCCGGCAACGTTGCTGCGCTGATGCCGCTTGGAGAAAGCACCCTGATAAAGTCGCGCCTCGCTCCCAGCATTACAGGTGAGCTTGCCGATGACACGGCTCCGGGAGAGTTTGTCTCCCACGCAACGGACACCTGGACGAACAAAGACGTCAGGGTCACCGTTTCTGAGGCATCTCCTGAGGCCATTGCGGGCGATCACTACTTCGGTCTTTATCGCAGCACTGCCAGCGTCCCTTTATGGCTGGCGGTTGGTTACGACAACCATGTTCCGGTGGACTATAGCTTTAGAGCAGAGACTGCGGGCATAAATCTGTTTGGCGTTGCCCAGGACGGTCCCTCGCCAATAGCGGCAACAAACTTCACACCGCAAAGCAGCGAGCTTTCCGAGCGTGCCTTCTACACCGTAAAGATTGACAAGACGAAGCCGTACGCCCTAGCCACCTACAGCTTTAGCACCGACAGCTTTACCGACGCGTCAACAGACAGCGGTCTCGTGCAATCCGGTGTGGACGCAACTAAAACCCGCGTAGCTGTTGTAGAAAGCGGCAGCGAACCGGTTGAGGGCGACTACGTCGTCTTAGCCGCCGCCTCTCGGGGCACCGACCCGGAGAAGTTCTACGACGCCTGGGTGATCTGCTACGATAACGCTGGAAACGCCTCGGCGGCCGCAAAGGTCTTTGGGGATGTTTCCGGCACGGGCAAAGACACCATAGAGGCAAAAGACTTCGAGTACGGCCTGAACCAAGGTGAGCTTGCTGACGCCAAGGCCATAGCTCTGGCACTGGTGGAGGGAGTCTATGCGGGTGCGGGTATGAGCGAGGCGACCTCAGAGAGTGGCGGAGCGATAGACCCTGCCAACTTCATCGTAGACACAGGTGAGCTTGCCGCGATAAACGATGCGGTTACGTCCGGCAACAAGGGCCGCTTCCCTCTGACCTTTTTTACTCCTCTGGCAAATCCCAATTTCCCGGGGCAGGACACCCAGCAGGCGGTCACCGTCTACGTCACGCTGAAAGACCAGGGCGCTGACAGCTACGGTGGCGGCCCCGGCGGTGAGGGCCCCGGCCCCGGCGGTGAGGGTGGCCCCGGCGGCCCCGGTGGCAGTGGTCAGGGCAGTCAAGCGGGTGAGCGGATCTACGCCGATAACTTCCTGTGGGCCACCGACGACGGCGAACTCAGCGCACAGGCCGCAATCCAGGCCGCCTTCGTTAGCCTCTATGACGCGGACGGCGCCCGGCTGTCTGACCTGTCGGGTGTCCAGGTAGATTCGAGCCAGCTTGCCGAGATCAACGCAGCTATTATCAACAAGGATTTCTCGCACACCTGGCCTTTGACCTTCACCGGCCCTGACGGAACTTTGGTGACCGTAGAGGTTACGCTTTTTGAGAAGGTCGCGTCGCCCACGCCGCCTGACCCGGATGTCCCCGCGCCGCCCGCACCCGACCACCGCTCCCTGGGCGCAAGTTCCTTTGCCCTGACTTGGGAAGCTCGCGCCTCCCTTGACGCGGACGCGGCACGCCTGCTGTCCGGCGCGAAGGCTTATGATAGCTACGGAAACCCCGTTGCCCCCAGCTCCATCGCGGTGGATCCCAGTGCCACAGAGCTCGATGCCATTCACAGCGCCCCCGCTCCCGGTCCGGACGGCTACCGTATCTATCCTCTGACCTTTTTTACTCCTCTGGCAAATC
>JAISMZ010000271.1 GCA_031276475.1 Coriobacteriales bacterium | reverse complement strand
TTGTTAAAGTACGACGAGGCCCAGTAGGGCTGTTTGCGGGCACCGGTGATCAGGGTCAGTGGCACAGCGTCGGGCGACTGGGGGGCGAGGGACGTGGCGGGGGGCGCGACGGCGGATGGTGAGATGGGCGTGGCGAGGGGCGGCGAGCCAGTCGTCGGCCCGGGCAGCAACACTGGCTCCGGCAGTGGCGTCGAGCCCAACTCCACCAGAAATTCGCTGACCAGCTCTAATTTGCCTGTTGAAGTAGCAAATCCCCGTGGCTCGCCATTGCCCTTTCGGCGTTCGTGCTTGTAAAAATTCGCCGGCCCGCAGTAGATGCCGCCGCTGGACCAGTCCTGCCAGGAAAGGCCCGTTGGAGCCAGGGTCGTCTGAATCGCCTCCTGCAAGGTAGCCTGCGGCCACTGCTCCTGCTGACCCAGACGACAGCCGAGCTGCCGCCAGAAGTCGTAGTCGCAGCGCCGTTCGTAATACGGTGCCAACGCCGCAGCCCCCCCGTAAGCAAAATTGGAGACGCCACCGTGGGCCTGAAACTGCGGTCGCTCCAAGGCTCCGGCGCTGGGCAGGACAAAGTCGGCCAGCTGGGCGGTGGGTGTTAAATAGTATTCCAACACGACCAGCAGCTCCAGCGAATGCAGTGCCCTGTGCACCAGAGCCGTGTTGGCGTAGGTGACGAGCGGATTGGCAGCCATGCAGATAAGCGCGCTAACCCGGTACGGCGGCTTTTCGCCCCCCCAGCCTTCACCCGTGGCAGCCCGCCAGACCAGATTGGGGTGGGCCGAAGTCAGATAACGCATCGGCAGACGGTTGCCCTCAGGATTGGCGGGCGTGCGGCCAAGGCGGGAGGTCAAGGCAGTGGCAGCGACGTATCCGGCGTAGGTCTGAAGCGTGGGCGTTTTTTGGCAGCGCAGCTGCGCCAAGCGGGCCGTGTCAGAGAGCGCGGCGCTCATCTCCAGATCTATTTCTGGCACGAAGTCGCTGGTCTCCATGATCAGACAGGCCCCGGGGCGATCAACGTCGCCGGTAATCGCCCGCAACAGGGAAAGCGCCCGGTGGGTTGGCGCGGTGGCGGGGCCAAGCTGGTCGATGCCGCGGCCAGAAAGCAGGGCGGTCGGCGTGGGCGCGGAGAAGATCTCGGCAGCCAAGGCGATGTTCGCGGCGTCAATGCCGGTTATCTCCTCCGCATATTCCAGACTGTAGGGCTCCACGTGCTCACGCAGCTGCGGATAGCCGTGGCACCAGCGCTCGATGAAGGCCGCGTCGGTGCGCTCGCGGGCGATGATCTCGCGAATCAGAGCCAGCGCCAGCACGCAGTCCGTGCCTGGGCGCGGCGCCAGATGCAAGGTCGCGATGCGGGCGGTGCGCGTCCGTCGCGGGTCGATGACCACCAGCGGCGTGCCCGCGCGGGTCATCTGCAGCAGCGTGCGCCAGAACAGCGAGTTGTCGCTTTCGGCCGGATTGGTGCCCCAGAGGAATATCTGGCCGGTGGTTGCCGGGTCGATGTTTGCCTCTATCGGCCAGCCGTAGGCCAGCGCGTCCATCCAGATGCGGATGTTCCAGCAGATCTGGCCGATGCCCATGTTGTTGGGCGAGCCCCAGAGGTTCATGAAGCGGTGCAGCGGCCAATACACCGCATGCGGCCCGCCGATGGCCGTGGCCAGAGTCTGCGGCCCATGTTCGGCTGCCAGTGCGCGCAGCCGGGTGGCGATGTCGCCGAGCGCCTCGTCCCAGCTGACGCGCTCCCACTGGCCGGAGCCGCGAGGGGTGCCGGCAACGCGGCGCAGCGGAAAGTTAACCCGTTCGGGGCCGTCTATCTCGGTCAGATTCATCCGCCAACGCCTGCAGCCGTTGATGATCTGCTCGCTGTAGGGGTAGCGCGCAGGATCGGGCGCCAGAGAGACAAGCCGCTCGCCGCCGGGATAGCGCTCGCTTGGCTCCACATCTTCTACCGTGGCCGTAAGCCCGCAGAGATAGCCGCAGTAATGGCAGTTGGATTGAACGCTGCGCACGGCGCTCAGCGCGCCTCGAGCTGCGAGTGCGCCTCTGGCAGCGAGCCCGCCTCGAGCCGCGAGCCCGCAGTTGCCAGGCTCTGATCCAGATCCTCGATGCTCAGCACGGGAGAATCGGGATGGTAGGTGGGGATCTGTGCGGCCAGACAGGCCTTTACCTCGTCGCCGGCGTAGCTATCCTCGGGCAGGGCGGCGAGGCAGGAACTGAGACAGTCCAGCTTGCGGCTTACCTCCGCTGGCAAGACCGGCTCGCCAGTGGAGATCATGATGTCGGCAACCTCGGTGGGCACGGGTTTCTCGGAACCCATCAGCAGCTCCTCGTAGAGCTTCTCGCCACAGCGCAGGCCAACGTATTCTATCTGGATGTCGGTGCCCACCTCCAGGCCGGAGAGGCGGATCAGCTTGCGGGCCAGATCGTCGATGCGCACCGGTTCGCCCATGTTGAGAATGAATATCTCGCCGCCTTGGGCCATGCCGCCAGCCGTCACCACCAACCGGGCGCTTTCGGGGATGGTCATGAAGTAGCGAGTGATTTCTGGGTGGGTGATGGTCACCGGGCCACCGGAGGCAATCTGGCGCTTGAAGTTGGGGATCACACTGCCGTGCGAACCTAAGACGTTGCCAAAGCGCACCGCCGTGAATATCGTCTTGGAGCGATTGGCGTAACACTGGACGATCATCTCACCCATCCGCTTGGTCGCGCCCATCACACTGGTGGGATTGACGGCCTTGTCGGTGGAGATGAAGATGAAGTTGCGAACCCCATGCTTATCGGCGGCGCTGACGGCATTCAGTGTGCCAAAGACGTTGTTCAGCACCGCCTCGCGGGGATTGGCCTCCATCAACGGTACGTGCTTATGGGCGGCGGCATGAAAGACCACGTCGGGACGATAGTGGCCAAACAGCCGCTGCAGGCGTGGCTCGTCGCGCACCGAGCCGATCTCCACACGGATGTCGATGTCGCTGTAGCGGCCCTTCAGCTCCTGCTCTAACTCATAGGCTGTGTTCTCATAGATGTCAAAGATCACCAGCTGGCGGGGGGCAACGGTACAGACCTGACGGGCCAGCTCAGAGCCGATGGAGCCGCCGCCGCCGGTGATCAGCACGCAGCGCCCGGCCAGATAGCCCGAGACCAGGCGGGTGTTGAGCATCACTTCTTCACGGGAAAGCAGATCGGCAACATCCACCTCGCGCAGCCGCACATCGTCCAGCTCGTCCATCCGCAAGTCGCGGACGTTGGGCAGGGTCAGCAGATGGCAGTCGGTCTGGATACAGATATCGTAAATTCGCTTGCGCTCGGCCGCTGAGGCGCTGGGGATGGCGACCACAATTTGCTCGATTTCATAACAATTTACGAGGTTGAGGATGTCGCCCGTCCTGCCGACCACCTTAACGCCGTGGATGCGCAGGCCGACCTTATCCGGGTCGTCATCCACGGCAATCACCGGCAGCCCCTGCATCGCGTAATCGCCGCCGACCATCCGCCTGATGGTTAACGAGCCGGTCTCGCCGGCACCGATGATCAGCGTGCGCGGCCGGGCCGATTCCGGTGCCCGGCGCTGGAGCATCCGTCGCCCGTGGTAGATGTAGCGAAAGGCAAAACGGGCCGCACCGGCAAAGAACAGGAAGAGTATCCAGGCCACAAAGTAAACCCGGATCGGCAGTCGCCAGCCCAGGGCCAGGTAGTGGATCAGGGCACCGCTGAAGGCAGCCGCGGCCGTCGCGGCCAAAAGCCGCATCACCTCGCCGGAGGAGGCGTACTGCCAGAGGCTGTTGTAAAGCCGCAGCGCCAGCAAGAAGACCAGGTTGCAGGCTGCCATGGTGCCAAAGTTAAAGAGCACGTCGGTGGAGGTAAAGATGTCGGCGGCCTGATTGGTGCCGTAGGCGGCCAGAGTCAGCGCCAGGTAGGAGGCGGCGACATCCCAGAGAACCAGGAAAATGCTTCGACCGGTAAGCTTGAAGTTCATACTCCTATTTTAGCGCAGTGCGACCACGGGTGGTCGCGGGAGAGTGACGCAACAACGCTGGGGGCGGCGAGGCGGCGGCGCTGTGAGCTCACAGCGGAGTGGCGGGCTGGCGGCTCACAGCGGAGTGGCGGGCAAGGCACCCAGCGCTCGTGCGGCCAGGCGATAAAAAGGGACGCGGGCTTCCTTAACGGTTTTGGCGGCGAATTCAAAAACCCATGTGGAGAAGTGCACCGCGTAAAAGTCCTCGTAAGCCTGCGCTGGGACGGCGGGCGCGGCGGGCGCGGATGGCTCGGCGGAAGCGGCGGCGCCCGGCTCAACGACAGCGACGGCCGTCGTCGGCTCGGAGGCGGCTGGGGCGGCCACGGCGTCGGCCCGCAGCAGGCAGAGGTACTGGAGAAACTCCAGCTCGCTTCCCAGGTGGTCGAGCGGCTCGTTGGTGCCTTCGCGGCTGCCAATGCCGCAGGAACGCATGAAGCGCTCGACGGCCATCGACTCCTTGTTAACGAAGAGCAGCGGTTGAACGCCGGCGTTGCGCGCCCACCAGACCCCGGCAAAGGGCGACACCGCCGGCTCGGGAGCACCCACAAAGAGATGGGTATACTCAACGCGCAGCTCGTGAAACAGCTCGTCTGTATCCCTGCCCCGGTAAACGGCAAGCTCCTCAACGGCCTCTTTGAGGACGACCGCGTCAAGCTGGTTCGCGCCGCCGATCTCTGCAAGCGCCTCGGCATACTCGCCGTTGGCCAGAGCCTCGGTTAACTCCCTGGTTACAAGCAGGAAGCTCTGGGCTAAAAGCTCATAGAGCGCGGCTTTGTTGATCCATGTTTGCGCGGGGACAGCCTGGGGGTTGGATTGCTCCATCATTTCTCCTTTGTTTTGGCGACGACTTCGGGTTTATCCACTGGCGACGCCGCACTCGCCTTGCGACGGAAGTCAAAGAGCGCGGCGAGCCACCTCCAATGCGCAACGACATGCACCAAGAGCAAGGCCAGCAGCACTTTAGCGCTGATTGAATGCAGTGGGTTCCAGAAGAAATACCCCGGCGCCACAAAGCCAAGCAGCGGCAGGAGGAAGCGCGAGACCATCAGGCCCGACACGGTGACGACCATGAAGACCACCAAGGTAACGGCGTCGAGGATCAAGTTCAAAACGGCCCCGGCACCCAGACGCTTGCGGATGGTCGCGATGATGACGTCGCCGCTGAGCGCGCAGTGGATGACGAACACCACAACGAGACCCACAGAGACCCATTCGTGTACGGCGAGGCCCGTGACAGCAGGATTCGCGGCAATCAGATAGACCACGGCGGCAAGGATGTCTACGATCAGTCGGTTGCGTGTCGTCACGAGCGGCCCTCAGAACTTCCTGACCAGCGCCACGAGGGCTAAAACCAGGATGACCGGCGCAATTATCCAGAGGTTCATACTGATGTCACTGGGCTTGTCGCGCATGGTGCCTGACTCGATGCGGTCCCAGGCGTGACAGTTAACGTCGGCACAACCGGCGACGCGCGGGCAGACCATCTCAAAACTGCCGTCGGGCACCGGCGCTGCGGCGGCGGCGTGGCAGGCTCCGTCAGGTTGCGTGCAGCCAGCCACCGGACAGGGCGTCTCGGCACCTATTGCCTGCGGTAGCGCGACGCTTTGCCCGTCAAGTGCCTGGGCCGCAAAGAACACCAGGACGGCGACCAACAAAAACAGTACGATAGTGGGCAGGATCCGTTTGCGCATGGTGCCGGTCTTCTCCTATCGACGTTCCCGCGTATCTGATGTATCATATTATCATAGAACTTTATGACAATCAAGGACTTATTCCGCTCTGCCTAAGCCCTGCCTAAGCCCTTAGACTCAAATAATCGTAGCTGTTCAACGCTATTTCTCATTATTCCTGAAAACCATCTCACTTTATAACGGAACTTCCAAGTTCCAGAAGGAATGAAGTAAAATGAAGTTTCCGGCTTTGCTCCGCAACTATACACGGTTGCACCCACAGGTCAGGAATACAGAAATTATGGTATAAAAAACGGCCCTAAAGCGGTGCGTCATAGTGCTCCAGAAGACGCACTGGCGATTCTGCATCCATGATCGTGGCGCAGACCCCGGCCCTTTAAGCCTCCGGCCTGCGCCACGAAGTGTTTACCTGCTGCGACGCGCTGCAGTTGTCGCATGCGCGCCCACAGGCACACACGGGCAATCAGCGCCCTACTTTACCTCCTGCACCCCCGCCGGCCGAAGCGGCAACAGCCTAAGTCCCACCAAAAGCAGACAGACACCTAAGCCCAGCACCCCTGCGACTATGCCAAACTCCAGCGGAGCGGGAACATAGATAAGCGAGCCACCCAGTGAGGCAAAGCCCTCACCGGCACCGCTAAGCGGCGGGCCGCTTGTAACGGTGGCGTAGTTGATATTGGGTATCTGAAAGCCACCGACGAGCAGCTGTATGCGCTTGCAGAGGATGGCCAGTACCGAAAGTACGGCAACAGCT
>JAISMZ010000221.1 GCA_031276475.1 Coriobacteriales bacterium | reverse complement strand
CCGAGTGTCCGATCGGCTGCGATAGCGGTCGCGACTGAAACGCCACCGGCTGCGGCTGCGGCATAGGTTGCGCCACCGGCTGCGGCGGTTGCGGTGCAGCTTGCGTCGCGGTCTGTGATTGTGGCTGCAATACCGGCTGTGCCACCGGCTGCGATTGCCGAAACACCACCGGCTGTGGCCGCGACTGTGGTTGTGATGGCACGGTTTGCAGTGGCGCCACCGGCTGTTGCATCGGCTGCGCTTTCGCTTGGTTCGAAAGGATTCGGGGGTCTCTCTTTGCCTGTTCAGCCAGCCATTCCAATCGCTGATTTTGCTGTCGCAGTTCCCGCCGGGTCGTACTGCCTTGAACGACCAGAACAACTATCAGTATCAGAACGGCGAGGAAAAAGCCTATGACAAACAAGCCAATGAAGAAGTCCATCCTCTCCACAATCCCTTCAGTTGCCCGCTCAAGACACCGATCGGGCTTTCAGCAAAGCTGAGGATCTCTGAAAACCTGATTCCACTGGTCACAAAGACGTTTCCGCAGGTAAAATGGCGGAGAGCCGGGGATTCGAACCCCGGAGCGGATTGTGTCCGCTACTCGCTTAGCAGGCGAGCACCTTCGGCCTCTCGGTCAGCTCTCCGTTCGTGCAAAGACACTCAAACCAACCCTGCGGCCTGCGACAGACCACAGGACAAGCCGCATACCGCAAAGCTTTTTGGTGTCAGGATTCATAGTAGCATTTCATGGGCAGCCGCGACGGCGACAGGCCAAACTGACAATGATGCTGTTGTAAAAGCGGTGTCCCCGCAAACGATGCCCTACTTCTTTTTAGCCTGCCGAGCCAGGTACTCGTCGAGCGCCAGACGGATCATCTCCGAGGAGTTGGAGGGCTCGATGCCGTTAACTTTATTGTGAGCAGAAAGCTCCAAAAGCTTAACGTACTGGTCGGCGAAGATGTAAAAGCCCTTGTATACTGTGGGGCGATCTACACCTTTTTCGTTCTTCAGCGCCTTTTGCAGGGCTGTACTTCCACGCTTTGCTGGCATAGTATGTCCTTTCTATCTGCGTAGTTTACTAGCAGGGATATAATAACACAAAGTTGCGCCATTGCAAGCGGGAAAATGCTCAGTTACAATATCGCTACAAAAAATTTGCCGAACGGTGGACTAACAGCCATTTAAGTCAGTATAATAAACTGAGTGGCAACACGATAGACAGATTGCCTGTGGCAGACGCGACGGTCACAGCCGATACCGCAGGTAAAACGACAAAATAATCGGTGAACGATCAAATGGCTAGCACAACAACACGACCGAACGGGTAAGACAACGACGAATCGGAGTACTCATGAATATCTCTTATCTGACACTGATCATAATAACGCTGGTAATCGGCCTGGGAACCCAGGCGCTGATCCGCGGTGCCTATAAAAAATGGAATCGCGTGGCGGTGTCTACGGGGATCACCGGTGCCGAGGCGGCACGGCGGATGCTCGACGCCCACGGGTTACACCAAGTGTCCATCCAGTCGGTAAGCGGCAGTCTGACCGACCACTTTGACCCGCGCAGCAATGTTGTCTCGCTGTCTCAGGACGTCTACTCCGGGCGCAGCGTCTCGGCAACGGCAATCGCCTGCCACGAGTGCGGTCATGCCGTGCAGCACGCGCAGGGCTATGTCCCAGCAAAAATGCGCGGCGCAATCGTCCCCGCCGTCAACTTTGCCTCCAACATCTGGATCTTCGTGCTCTTCGCAGGCCTCTTCATGCAGATGCTTGGACTGATCTACCTGTCGATCATCCTCTATCTGGCGGTAATCGCCTTTCAGCTGGTGACCCTGCCGGTGGAGTTTGACGCTTCCCGACGGGCCCTGGGCTACATCAAAACCCTCGGGCAGCTACCCGACCAGCAGGTCGGCGGCGCCAGAACCGTACTGCGCAGCGCGGCGCTGACCTACGTGGCCGCAGCTCTTACCTCACTGCTCTACCTGGTCTGGCTGCTCGGCTACACGCGCTCCAACTAATTCTTGTGGAGGAAAACGGGCACCAGGCAGACCCGCAGCTCGCCCAGGCAGGCCCGCAGCAGCCACACTGCCGCCACGTCGCCCGCCCTCTGGAGCACAAAGGGGACGTAGCGCAAAGGGGACGCGTAGCACAAAGGGGACGTACTCTTTTGTGTTCGGCAAGATTGGTTTGGTCGCAAGGGGATTTGTCGGGAACACAAAAGAGTACGTCCCCTTTGTGCTACGCGTCCCCTTTGCGCTACGTCCCCTTTGTGCTACGTCCCCTTTGCGCTACGTCCCCTTTGTGCTCTGTTATGTGGCGCGCCGCCAGTCAGATCCGCGCCGTCGACTCCGCACTGCCTAGCCTCAGCTCAACTCCGCAAGAAACCCGTCGCCAGGCGCAGCCGTCATCAGCTGCACACCGATCTGGGGCGGCGCGCCAAAACGGCCGTGATAGTCCGAGCCGCCGGTGCAGACCAGACCGTACTCTCCGGCAAGCTGCTCAACGATCTGCCGCTCGCGTTGGTGATGCGCAGGATGGTACTTCTCAATGCCCCGCAGACCAACCGCAACCAAGTCACCAACCAGATCAAAGTTGCCAAACTGCCCGGGATGCGCTAAAACCGCCACGCCGCCGTCCTCCACTATCGCCTGCACGGCGTCGCGGGCGTCAACATAGCTTATGTCGCGGTCGCAGATGCCACCGCCCTTAAACAGGCAGCGGTAGAGGCTCTGATAGGCGCTGCTGGTAAAGGCGGCGTCGGTCAGGGCGGCCATCAGATGTTGCTTATAGAGGCAGCTTGAAGCCTGGGACAGACGGCGCACCTTCTCCAGATCTGGCTGATAACCGTGTTTGCAAAGCTGTTCCAACTGCCAGTGGCTCTGTGCATCGCGCTGCGCCAGAAGCGGCGCGCAGAGGGCGGCTATCGCGGGCGCGCGCTGCGAGCGAAAGCCCAGCCCAAGGATGTGCGCCCTGGTCTCGCGACATGCGTCCCAGGCGCTTATCTCCACGCCGCCAATCACGCTGACGCGCGAGTCTGCCGCTGCCGCGCGGGCCGTGGCAATGCCGCTAAGCGTGTCGTGATTGGTAAAGGCGATGTGGGTCAACCCGAGTGCGGCGGCACGGTGGATGATCGTCTCAAAGTCCTCCGATCCGTCCGAGACCGTGGTGTGAATATGCAGGTCAGCGTAGGCAAACCGACTCAAGGGCACCTCTAAAAACCGCTTGTCCGCCAGAGTGCGAGGCAATTTACCCCCAGCCCGTTCTGGGACTTGATGGGACTAGCAGGGCTAATGCCGTTAAGGGACAGGACGGGCTGGGGGCAAATTGGCCGCAAGCTGGTGTGCAATGGGTTTTTAGAGGTGCCCTCAAGGTAGCCTTCCTCCATGTTGAACTCGCGATCGCACAGCCCCTCCATGAACTCCAGGTCGTGAAAAATGCCGAGCATCGTGCAGCCGCCCTGTTTAAGGCGCTCTATCAGCTCGCGGACCCTGCGTTTGGAGGCGTTGTCCAGCGACGCCGTCGGCTCGTCCAAGAGCAGCAATCGCGGCTCCTTGATCATCGCGGCCGCAATATTCAGCCGCAGCTTCTCGCCGCCGGAGAAGGTCAGCGGGTAGAGGCCCCAAAGCTCCTCGGCCAGCTCAAAATGCCGCAGCAGGCGCTCGGTCTCGCGCTGGGCCCGGCACAGATCGCCGTCGCCGTAGGCGTCCAGCGCGCTTTGAGCCACCACGTCAAAGGCGGTGGTGCGCGGCAGCACCTGCAAGAACTGCGAGATGTAGCCAATCTCAAAACGACGCAAATAAATCATCTGCCGTTCGCTGACGCGGCAGATGTCCACCAACCCAAACCCCGCCGAATCATACCAGATCCGGCCCTGCTGCGGCAGATTGGTGCGATAGATGCCGCGCAGAATCGTCGATTTGCCCGAGCCACTCTTGCCGGTGATGCCCACAAACTCGCCGGCGTGGACCGTCAGGTTGATGTCCTCGCAGCCGCAAATACCACGGCGCGCCTGATGCAGGTAGAAGCGCTTGCTCAGGCCCTCGATGCGCAGCAGTTCGCTCATTGGTCCACGTTCTGGTAATTTGTGGAGGGGACCGGCGCGTGCGCAGTCGCGGCCGTCGTGGCTGCCGGGGGCGACACAGAGGGGTGGGGCGACACAGAGGGGGGCGACA
>JAISMZ010000113.1 GCA_031276475.1 Coriobacteriales bacterium | reverse complement strand
ACGCCCCCTCCCCCGGGCGGTTACACCGTTTTTCACATCCCGTTCGACGCTGGTTATCCCCCCTGATCACCCGACCAGGTGCCCGCTTCTGTGTCCGCTTCCACTTCCCTGTGTCCGCTTCCCGACGGATGAACCGTCCCTGTGTCCGCTTCCACTTCCCTGTGTCCGCTTCTCTTGCTGCCACACAGGCTCGTGTCATGTTTTCGGGAGTTATTGCTAAAAATTTTCGGTTGTGTATCAGAATTGACCGATTTCAGTGGGAACTGTGGGAGTTTTAGCGCGCCCGTGGACAGTTTTTTGAGGTAAACGGTTGAATTTATCCTGCTAACGGTGAGCCAGTTAAAATAGAGTGCACACAAACGTCAATTTTTAGCAATAACTCCGAAAATCAGTGCACAGCGGCACACAAGCGTAAAAAATTAGCAGTCAGCACCTCATGCGAGCAATACTGGGGGCCGGTTCTTTTGTGTTCTCTGCTTCCCCCTCTGGGATGCCTGGTGTAGGATGCCAAAAAGTGGCAGGCTGCCCCTCATCCATGCGCGCCAGCATCGCGCTGTAGGTGTGAGTGACGCCAAAAAGAGGCCGGTAGCCGCAGAACTTCTCAAAACCTGATTTTAGGGCTTGACACAATATTATACATCGTATAGTATTGCGTCAGACACCAGTAAGGGAGGCACCGGCTAATCGGCGGCTCCCTGAGAAGGAGGTCATCGTATGTTTCAACTGGGTGCAGCCCTGCTCGACGTTTGCGTGTTGGCGGTACTGAACCGCGGCGACACCTATGGCTACGCGCTGACGCAGAGCATCAAGGTGGTCATCGCGGTCTCGGAGTCCACCCTTTATCCGGTGCTGCGGCGTCTGCAAAAGGAGGGGCTGCTGGTGACCTACGACGTGGCCTTTAACGGGCGCAACCGCCGCTACTATCAGATTACCGCCGCCGGCAAAAGTCGCTTTGCGGGCTTGAGCAGCGAGTGGGGAGAGTTCAAGCAGCGGGTCGACCAGATTTTGTTTGCGGCTGCGGCGGCCGCTCCGACCGTCTCCGCTGCTGCGGCCCCGGCGGCCGTTCCGACTGTCTCCGCCGTCACTGCCCCTGCAGCTCCGGCCGCTGATTCAGCCCCTGCGGTCGCGGCTTCCCCAGCGGCTCCGACCCCAACGATCCCGCCCCCCGCCACACCACTCTCAACCAAAGAAGGAGGCGCATCATGACCAAGGCAGAGTTCCTCCACGACCTGCGCAGGCGACTGAAGGCGCTGCCGCCCAGCGAGCAGAGCTACGCTTTGGCCTACTACGAGGAGTATCTGGAGGAGGCCGGCCCGGCAGGCGAGCAGGCGGCCATCGCGGCGCTGGGAAGCCCCGCCCAGGTGGCCTCGGAGATCATCGGCGAATACGCCATCAAGCAGACAGGGCCACAGAAGCAGGCAGGATCCGATAAGCAGGCGGACTCCGGTGGCCTCAAGACGCTTTGGATAGTGATCATCGCCGTACTCGCCTCGCCAATCGCCCTGCCGCTGGCAATCGCCTTGCTGGTCGTGGTCTTCTCGCTGCTGTTCAGCGTATTCGCGCTCTACCTGGCGCTGTTCATAACCGCCATCGCAATGGCGGCTTCGGGCATCGCGATGGCGGGCATTGCGGCCTTTGGCATGGTAGTCGCTCCGGCCGAAGCTGCTTTTGTCCTCGGCCTTGGCCTGACATCCCTCTCCCTGGGAGCGGCGCTGTTCATCTTCTCGGTCTGGATCAGCCGCCTGACCATCAAAGGCGCCACCTGGCTGTTCGCCAAACTACTCAAACGCAAAGGAGGCCAATCATGAAGCGTTGGCTCAAAGTGGTATGGATCTGCATCGCGGTGACCTTCGCCGCCGGCCTGCTAATCTGCGGCGTGGCCTTTGCGGCGGGTGCCCGCGGGGGATTGTATCTGGATGAGACCGGGCTGCACACCGCAAGCGACCGTCCCGCCTCCGCGCCCGTCTCTGAGCACGACCTGGCGCCCTTCACCAACATCGACATCAGCCTGGTCGCCACCGAGCTGCATTTTGTTCAAGCCGATTCCTTTGGTTACGAGGTCAACCCCGGTGCACACGACAACATTGAGGTCTCGCTCAAGGACGACTGCCTGAGCATCCGCGAAGATGTTGAATGGCGCTTCAGGTTCTTCAGCTTTGACCTCTTTGGCAGCAACTGGCAACCGCACGACGTGACGGTCTATTTGCCCAGGGGCACGTCTTTGCAGTCGCTGAGCGTAAAGACCGTCAGCGGCAGCACCGATCTTGCGGTGGAGGATCTAAGCGTTGCCGACTTTAACTACGAGGCCGTCTCTGGCAACCTCAACGCCCATGGCAAGGGTCTGCGCACCGAAGAGCTGGATCTGAAGGCCGTCTCTGGCAATGTAGACTTCGCAGGTGCGGCAACCACGCGGATCAGCATCGACATGGTCTCTGGCGACACCAACCTGGATCTCAAGGGAAAGGCCGACGACTACCGCTTCAGTCTGGATAAGGTCTCAGGCTCGCTGCGCGTTAACGGCCAATGGTTTAAAGACGACGACGACCTGCCAGGGCACTGGAGCTCAGGCGACAGCTCGGCTGCCGGCCGCATTGACATCCACCTGATCAGCGGTGACGTGGAGATTCGCTTTGAGGAGTGAAGGCGGTTCTAACGTCTTCCGTGCAGAAGTACTTACAGCATTGAAAGCAACCGGGAGCGTAGGACGTTAGCCGTCCCCGCTCCCATTGCGGCAGCCATCCTCCACGCCGATCAGGTAGCTCCTGGTGTGCTATCATAGCGCCGAGACCGCGCTTGCCGCTGCCTCAAAAATGTTGTTGACCGGAAGGGCTGCCAGACTCAATCCCTATGAGTACGCGTCGCACGAATCCTACCCAGCCAAACGCCGCTAACACGGTGCCGCCAAAGACCGTCGGCGAGCTTGTCGAGGCGCTGTTTAACATCTTTCCGGCCGCCGACGCGATGCCCGACGACCGCATCGGGCTGCAGGTCGGCGACCCCGCGGCGCCCGTCAGCCGGGTGGGTGTGGCGCTCGACCCAACGGCAGATGTCGTCGGCGTGGCCGCGACGCTGGGCTGCCAGGCGCTGGTCTGCCACCACCCCGCCTACTGGTTTGCGCCGCAGGAGTTTGTCGCGGCTGGCGAGGCCTCGCTGCTGGGTGGCGGTGCCGCCTTTGCGGCTGCGCGCGCCGGCGTGGCGGTAATCGCGATGCACACCAACCTCGACGCCGCGCCGCGGGCTCGCGAGATGCTGTTGGCACCCGTTGGCTACCGCTATGCCGCGCCCCTGCAGCTTATTAATGCGGAGAAGGATGCGCCGCTCGTCGCTCGCGACCCGCTTGCTCATCTAGCCAGCCTCGGGCAGCTGGCGGTGCCGGTTGCCGCCGCGCCGGCTGCTCCAGAGCACAAAAGGGACGAGGAGCACAAAAGGGACGTACCCCTTTGTGCTGGGCAGCAGCACAAAGGGGTACGTCCCTTTTGTGCTCCTGCCGTCCCGACTGCTGCTGTCGCCCCCACCCTTGCCGAGCTGGCTGGTCGCTGCGTTGCCGCCTTCGGTGCGGTGGCCAAGGTCTGGGGCGACCCCGAGCTGCCCGTCGCGCAGTTGGCCGTCTGCTCCGGTGCTGGCGGTGGCGTGCTGGCCGAGGTTGTGGCGGCGGCAGCCGACTGCTTTTTAACCGGTGAACTGCACCACCATGAGGCCATCGCGCTGACCGCTCAGGGCATCGCCGCCATCGAGCTTGGCCATGACCTCTCCGAGCTGCCCTATCGCTCCTACATCGCCGCGGCCCTGCGCGAGACGGGCTTTGCTGAGGCCGACATCGTGGTGCTGGAGCCATCGGCTAGCTGGTGGACGCCGGACGCTGGTGCTGCAGCCGCCACAACCGGGCTCGCCACCGCGCAGCCCGCTGCCTTCGGCACCGCGCAGGTTCCCGCGCTCGGCGGCTCGTTTGCCTCCACACCTGCTGCCGCGCAGCCCGCCGCCTTCGCCACCGCGCAGGTTCCCGCGCCCGGTGCCCCGTTTGCCTCCGCACCTGCTGCCACGCAGGCCGCCGCACCCGCAGACACAGCCGGCGCCGAGGCCGAGCGCCGTGGTGTCCTGTCCTTTGCCGAACCAGGGAGGCGCCGATTAATCATTGCACAGCCATTTTCCGGCCAATTTGCCCCAGTTCCGTCCGGGCAAACAACGCCATTACCGCAAGTAGTGGCGTCGTTTGCCCAAACAGATCTGGGGCAAATTGACTCGGAATCTGGCGCACTCCCCGGGGCCCCCGCGGAACTTGAAGGAGCAAAGCGACTGAGTTCCGTGGGGTGGGAAGCTTTAATCGGCGCCTCCCAAGAGGAGCTGACCGATGTCTGATGCTGCCACCATTCTCGCGCTTCAAGATGCCGACTTTAAGCTGCTGCAGCTGCGCAAGCGCCTTGAGGAGCTGCCGCAGCGACAACAGATACTGGCTCTGCGGCCAAAGATCGCCGACCTCAAGGCCAAATCCGAGCGGATAGGCCAGATGCAGGCCCAGGCCAAGCGCGCGCTTTCGCTGTTGACCGACGAGCAGGCCCTCGCCCAGCGCAAGATTGATGAGGCCCAGGGCCAGTTGAACGCCAGCACCGCCTATAAGGAGACGGCCGCGCTTTCCGCCGAGATTGAAAGCCTTGCCAAGCGCATCGCGCATCTGGAGGATGACGAGCTGGAGCAGATGGAGAAGCTGGACAAGACCGCTGCGGTGGCCGCCCAGGTGGAGGAGGCCCTGGCGCGGCTACAGGCCCAGGAGCAGCAGCTGACGCAGGACTTTCAGCGGCAGGGCGGTGCGCTCACGGCCGCCGTTGCCCACGAGCAGAAGCTGCGCGAGGAGCTGCTCGCGAGCCTGCCCGCGTCTTTGGCCCGCCGCTACGAGAAGGCGCTGGTAGCCAAAGGCGGCATTGCCGCCGCCCATCTGGAGGACGGTCACTGCAGCGCCTGTCACGTCAGTTTCTCGGAGGGGCAGCTGCTGAAGTTCAGAAGCGAGGCCGCCGGGCAAGGCTCGGGCGCCGGCAGCGGCGCGGACAGCGGCAGCGGCTCCAGCGGCAGCGGCAGCGGCGCGACCACAGGGCAAGGCGCCGGCATCAGCGAGTGTCCACACTGCCACCGCCTGCTGGTGGTCTGAGGAACGAGATGATCAAACGCGCGCTCCTGCATACCGACGGTGGCTCACGCGGCAACCCCGGCCCGAGCGGCATCGGCTTCACCATCGGCGTGGACGACGGCCGCGGCATTGCCGTAATCTGCCACGGAGGCGCCTACATTGGCCGGGCGACCAACAACCAGGCGGAGTACCAGGCGCTCATCTGGGGCCTGCAAAACGCCCTGGCAA